>JABHKE010000212.1 GCA_018692355.1 Fidelibacterota bacterium | reverse complement strand
GTGATCCGGGTGAGACTCGAACTCACGGCCAATGGCTTAAAAGGCCACTGCTCTACCAACTGAGCTACCGGATCAAAAAATATTAATTATTGCTTAAAAAGCGGTGGGAAAATTACATTTTTTGTAATGGGATACGAAAGAAAAACGGAAATTTTTTCAATGAATTTAAATGTAATCTTTCAAGTCGTATCATTTGATCTTTTACATGGGGCACTTAAATCATTTAAAAAAGGGGAATATCGTCAACTTAACCTTAGATTTTACTCCTTGACTTTTCAAGGGGACTATAGTCAACTTCAAGTATAAGTCTTTGGGGAAAAGGGAAGGGAAGTCTGTAATTTCTTTTATATGGCCATCCTACACATACTTTATTACCTATAACCAAATTCGGCTTTGAAAATAAACGACCAAGGAGGTTTTATGCGAAAGCTTAAACCAATTGCCATACTATGTTTCTTTACAGGAATGCTTTTTTCTGGTCAGACAGGAAAGATTGCTGGGATAGTAACAGATGCTAGTTCAGGCGGCGCACTTGTTGGTTGTAATGTTCTTGTTAAAGGGACATCACAAGGTGCAAGTACCGATGCGAATGGTGAATATTTTATCATTAATCTTTCTCCCGGCTCTTATGATCTGGAATTTTCCATGATCGGGTATGTTGCTTATACTGCAGAAGGGGTTAGCGTGAATATAGATGTTACGACACCTGTAAACGCTGCCGTAAGTACAGAAGCCGTAGCCATGTCTGGTATAGTTGTTACAGCTGAACAGCCTGCCATTGAAAAAACACTCACATCCACAAAACAAATTGTTTCTGGTGATATGATGAGCGGTATGGCAGTTACAGATGTGAAAGATGTTATTAAAACACTGCCAGGTGTTACTGAATTTGGTGGTGATTTACACATCCGCGGCGGAAGATCCGGTGAAGAAATGTACCTTGTAGATGGTGCATCTGTAACCAATGCAGTCATGGGCGGGGAAGCAATTCCCGTTAATCCTGGAATGGTTGGAGAACTGCAGTTAATTACTGGTACTTTCAATGCTGAATATGGACAGGCAATGTCTGGCCTCTTTAATACAGTGCTGCGTGAACCACCAAAAGGTTTTCATGCCAGTGTTGGTTTTCGTACCACACTTGGTCAAGACTATTTCAAAGCAGATGCGGGCACTTTCAGTGGGACAGATGTTTATGCTGAAACAATGGATATTGTTGATGATCAGGGCGAGTATACAGCTGGCGTTAAAGGCACTGATTACACAGAGACCGCTTTTGGCGGTGAAAAAACCATTATGGATTTCAGTGCCGGTTTTGGTACTGGTGAATTCGGCGGTGTTTTTTCCTTACGAACATTGGATGATGGTGGACGTCTTCCAGGGTTAGAAGAAAATTTACAGAATGTCCAGGCGAAATTAAATTACCAGCTTGGCAGCAGTCTTAAACTAAGTGCTGAAGTAATGAATTATACCAGAAATGGTTTTTATGATCCTTACTATGACGCAGAGCGCATGGATGCAGGTCTGGATATCTGGCAATGGCTCTGGGCCATGGATCAGTATCCCCGTACAGAAGAGAGCGCTACTCAATTTGGTGTGACTGCCAATTATGTGATGTCTCCTAGTACAAATATCACAGTTCGTGCCGATATGATGATGCGTAAGCAGGAAGATGGCGCGAAAAATGGCGATGGCTTTATAGACTTTGTGGATAATGCCAAGGTAACTGCAACAACATCTTATAATGGTGCGGATGGTCCAAACCATACTAAGGTTATGGAAGACACGTTGAACTCCAATGCCTGGTATAATTTGGAAAATGTTTACGGACAGTATTTTAAATCCGAAGAAACCATTACCACCATTGGTGTCCATGCCACAAGCCAGTTGAATAATCGTCACCAGTTGAAAGCAGGTTTTGATTATCGTATGTTTGATCTGGATCGCTGGGGACACGATGTCTGGAATGGCAGGACACTGGGTTATACTGAAGCAAATCCTAGATTGCAGTTCAATAATTTTGGTGGCGCTACACCTACTGAAATAGCAGCGTATGCACAAGATCAGATGGAATTCAATGATATGATCTTAAATGTGGGCTTACGTTTTGACGGTTTTGATGCAGGGTCGGACAAAGGTGTTTGGGCGCCAAACGATCCCATAACTGATGCGGCTGGTGATGGAACAGTTAATCCTTTTGATCCATCTAAAAGAACCGCAACAGAAATGAAAACTCAAATCAGTCCCAGACTTGGTGCTTCATTCCCTGTAGGAGATAATATGGCTTTTCGTTATGCATATGGCTCCTTCTTCCAGCGCCCAGAATTTTATTCACTTCTGAATAACCACATGGCTCAAATGGATGGCGGAACCGAATCTGGTTTCTTTATTTATTTAGGAAATGCGAACCTTGATCCAATGAAGAATACTATTTATGAAATGGGACTGCAATACAGTTTAGCATCCAATCTCAAGCTGGATGTATCTGGTTATCATAGAGATATTTCAAATCTGCAAGCAGCTCAGGAAGTTTATGCCATCCCTTATCAGGATGATGGCACCGGTCATGACAATGATGCAGAGTGGAGTGCAGATGAAACCTTCGAAGCAGCTCACTATAGTGTCATGGTCAGTGATCACTTTGGTGATGTTCGCGGTCTGGAAACGAGCTTATCGATGACAGGGCAATCCGGTCTTACTGGACGTGTTTCTTATACGTTCTCTATTGCCCGAGGTACTGCATCAGACAAGATCAATGCTGGTAATGGTAGTTTAAGCCAGGATGGCGGAACAATAAAAGCCAATATGTTGACAATGACAACACTAGACTGGCACCGTCCGCATATTCTGAATGGGTATGTTGATTACCATATGGACATGAGCGGATTGCTACAGAGTGCAGGTGTCAATTTGACATTTAATGCACAAAGTGGATTACCCGTTTCAGCTCGGTCAGGAGTTGGTGGTGCATCACTGAAGAATAGAGCTCCAAGTACAATTGATTTAAACCTGAAGCTGGATGCGCGGCTTTCTGTAGCCGGTATAAGCCCAACACTCTATCTCTTGGTTGAGAACGTTATGAATAATCAGAATGTTGTTGCAATTGCTGATCCAGGGTCATTTTTTGATGAAGCTTCAGCTTATCATAATATTGCCGCTGGTTCTACAAATAATCTGATGGCTTATGGCAAACCAATGACGCTCAATTTTGGCGTTCAGATCAACTACTAAAGGATGATTTAAGGAGTTAATGATGAAAAATAAAAGAATCTTTAATACAGTCCTGACAGGTATAATGCTCTGGGGACTGGCAACAACTGTAATGGCCAAAGATAGGCTGGACGTGCTTGACAGGTCCAGAATTGCTGGCAGAACTTTATCGCCTGTAGCTGGACAAACATATGTTTATCACACAAATGGCGCTCTCTGGATGGGCTGGGATTCCTATGGTAATACAGGTGACCAAACCTGTGGTGCTATTATCCCCGGCTGGGTTTATCCGGGTGCTAATGAGGCGGCAGGTCACGGTTATTTGAACTATAACTGTAGGGCTGGCTACTGGATCATCGCTGATATTGGCGGTACGCTCTACGAAGGTACCACAGGTCAATATGATATTAGCGAAGGAACCGAGCCAGGCGAAACTTCCAGCGGATGGGCAGGCAGTGATGGCGACTACAACAAGGAACCGTGGGTAACAACCACGACTTGGTCTATTCCAAGCGCAAGCCTGGATGTTGTTGCAACGCGTCGCTCCTGGAGTTTCAATGGAGCAGCAAACACTTATTTCAAAATCGGTGACCACGATTACAATGACTTTGTCATTGATGAGATCCAAGTAATCAACAATGGTTCTGCAGCAGTTGATGAGATTGTTTTGGCATCAAAAGCAGATCATGATGTAACCTGGAACGTTCCATATCCAGATTGGGATTATGCCTTTTGGACCGATGATATTGTTGACTATGATGCAGACTATATGTTAACTATGGAATTGGATGGTGATGACCCAGGATCTGCTGCCAATGATTTTGGTATTGATGATCCGGCACGTGAATATCGCGGTGTACGTGTGGGGCAAACACCATTAAGTATTGCCGGTACAGCTTACGGGTCGCTTACAGCTGCTGATGTAAACCATATGTGGTGGACAGGTGATGAGGATCCTCAAACAGTCGCTTCCAGATATGCTATGGCAACTAAGGTAAGCGGAACAGGTGATAAGAAAAATCTTAATCCAACTCCTATGGATATGCGTTATTTACAGTCCTATAGTGGCGGTGCTTTGGCGGTTGGTGATACAGCAACATTTATTGTGGCAATATTGGCTGGTGCTGGTCTTGCCAATACACAGCAGGCAGCTGCTAACGCACGCAAAGCCTACGACTGGAACTGGAATCTACCCAAACCTCCAGCAGCTCCACAGATTGCTGCTGATGGTGTTTCAACGAAAGCAGATGGTACGGTAGATCTTACATGGTCTTATAGCGATGCCCAAATAGCTGCCGCAGATCCCGATAAAGGATCAGCTGATTTTGCAGGTTTTCGAATCTATAAAGCAGCCACGGCTCCAAGACAGAGCGCTGGTGATATTATGACTGCCGAAGGTGTTTCAGCTGATGCCGAAGGCCAAACTGCAGTAGCAAACGGAAAACCGTTCACATCTGCTTCTACAGGACCTTATACCATGGTTCTGGATATTCCTGCAGGCAGTGTAGGTGATTATGGTGGTAATGGGACCTATTCATGGAATGATACAAAAGTAGCCATTGGTTTAACATACTGGTATTATGTATCGGCATATGATGCAGCAGGAACAGACGCTGTGCATGGATCCGTTCCATCTTTGGAAAGTTATTACACCATGTGTTACCCCATGCAGGCTGCACCTGATGGTGGTGGGGGTATGATTAGTGATACACCTCCGGCAACAACAGTGTCTGTAGAATCACTTACCTATGAAGGTTTAGATGGATCTACCAATGATGTATTTGTGGCACCAAATCCCTGGAGAGGTTCAGTCATGGAAACTTTTCATGGCGCAACAACTGCAAACAGTTACTTTGTCAGGTTTTACAATGTCAAAAGCGGGGATGATATCCGTGTGTTTGACGTAGGTGGAAATCTGGTGTATGAAAGCGCAGCCACAGCTGCTGGTGCATTTGATTGGAATCTGGTCTCTCGAACCCGCAATCAGATTGTAACAGGTGTATATTATTGGCAAGTAGGGGATCAGTCAGGGAAACTGGCTGTCATCCGATAACCGAAGGAGAAAAATAAAATGAAATCAATCATAAAAAATCCAATGAAATGGTTGACCATATCTCTTGTGGTTATCTCATTTCAAACAATAACTATGGCAGAAGGCGATAATGACAAAGTTGGGTCATCTGCATTTAAATTCCTGAATATCCAAACAGATGCTCATGGTGCTGCCCTGGGCGGTCTCGCTGCTCAAGCTAGCGGTGCAAACGCTCTTTTCTGGAACCCTGCTGGTATAGCTGGTTCTGAAGGAATTGGTGTTAGTGCTGGCATGACGCAATGGCTGGTGGAAACAACAGTCATGAATGCTGGTGTTGTAATGCCAATGATGGGTGGTACGATAGGCTTGTCCCTCGTATCTGTTGACTATGGCGAGATTATGAAATCCGGTTGGGCTGGTACATCAGAATTTGTATTTGAACCAAACCAAGGTTCTTTTAAGCCAACTGACATGTCACTGCAAGCCAGTTATGGGAGAAGCTTATCTGATAAATTTTCCCTTGGCGCTACTGCTAAAATGATTAGCCAGAACATTGATGATGTAAGTATCAGTGGATTAGCTTTCGATATTGGGACCCAGTTTAATACAGGTTACCGCGGTATAAGTATGGGGGCAGTTATTTCAAATTTTGGTCCTGATGTTGTTTCACAGGCTCCGGAAGAAGCTTCCTATGAGGAATTCCCAGGAATGTCATTACCCATGACTTTTAGTTTTGGTGTGGTAGGAGAAGCAATTCCAGGACTGAACGCTGGTCTTAATGTACTTAAACAGGCAGATATGGCCCAGGAATTCATCTTCAATGGAGAGTATTCCGTCGCTGGTCTTGCATCCCTTCGCTTCAGCTATAATATCAGTAATCCTCAACAGCCCATGTCATTTGGTGCTGGTCTTGGTATGGCTGGTATAACCGCGAATGTTGCTTTTTCAACAACACTACATTTTGACCCAGTGATGCGGTTTGGCATAGGATATGCTCTCTAAGTAAGAGATTACATCTATTTCATAAAAAAGCCGTTCTGAAAGGAGCGGCTTTTTTTGTAGGTTCAACTATGATGAGATCATCAGTAACAGTAATAATTTTTTTAACGAATACTCTTTTTGCCCAATCATTCGATTTTGTAGATCAAGCAGGAATAAATGGTTTAGAGTTTGATCATGATCATGGGGGTTCCGGAGAAAAATTTTATGTGGAAACTATGGGGTCCGGTGTCTGCCTTTTAGATTATGATAATGATAATGATTTAGATATCTATTTTTGCCAGGGTGCTCCCTTACCGGGATGGAGAAAAAATGTAAAATTGGAAAATAAACTCTTTCGGAATGATGGAGAGCGATGGACAGATGTGAGTAAATCAGCTGGCATTGCAGATGAATCGTATAGTATCGGATGTACCTGCGGGGATATTGATAATGATGGAGATACAGATCTTTATGTTACGAATTATGGGGAAGATACCTTTTATTTGAATAATGGCGATGGCACATTTTCTGACCAAACAAATACAGTTGGATTGTTTAACAATGAATGGGGTTCCAGCGCAGTATTTTTTGATATGGATAATGATGGCTGGCTCGATCTTTATGTAACAAATTATGTAGAATTCATTACCGATAAAAATCCATGGTGTGGTGATCATCAGAGTGGAAAGCGGGCTTATTGTGATCCGGATATTTTTAAAGGTGTGCCGGATAAGTTGTTTCAAAATATAGGCAATGGAACATTTCAGGATATTTCAAAAGATGCGGGTATTTCCAATCAACAGGGCAAAGGGTTAGGTGTTGTTCCCGGTGATATTGATGGAGATGGAGATCTGGATCTGTATGTAGCGAATGACAAGGTTATGAACCATCTCTATATTAATGATGGGCAGGGAGGATTTTCAGAAGATGCACTTTTTGCAGGTGTGGGCTATAACGAAAATGGTAGGGCAGAAGCTGGAATGGGAGTTGATTTTTCAGATGTGAATCAAGATGGCTGGCTGGACCTGTTTGTGACCAATTTCAGTGGTGAATCCAATACACTCTATATCAATGATAAATCAGGTTCCTTTGTTGATCAAACTTTCCTGGCGGGGTTGGGTCAATCCAGTTTGAATTATTTGGGATTTGGCACAAAATTCATTGATCTTAATTATGATGGTTACCAGGATATTTTTGTGGCGAACGGACACGTAATTGATAATATTCAATATTTTAATAAAGACTACAGCCATGCTCAGAAAAAACAGATTTTCCTGGGAGATGGATCCGCTTCTTTTACTGAAGTTTCTTCTGATGAAATTGGGGATGCTAAAACGCCCAGCGTTGGCCGCGGTGCTGCATTCGGGGATCTAGATAATGATGGAGATATTGATATTGTTATTTCAAATAATAATGGTCCAGCCAATCTCTTGATCAGATCCGGGAAGCCGAATTTAAATTGGATCGGGTTCGAACTTGTGGGTGGTCAATCAAACCGGGAAGGCATTGGTTCCAGAATTGAAATTGAATCAAATGGCGATAAGCAAACGCAATTTGTTAGTATGGGTGGCAGTTATCTTTCATCTAACGATAAACGAGTCTTATTTGGATTAAATAAAAACCAAGCAATTGATAGACTGACCATTCAATGGCCTAGTGGACTACTTGCGGTATTTGAAAATATGAAAGCCAATCATTACTATATCATTGAAGAAGGAGGGAAACCATCAATACTACAGTATTAACCATTTTGCTTTCAATCCCACTCTTGGGCCAGGAGCTGTCCCTGGGACAGTTAATGTTAGAAAACAAACAGTACCACCAGGCTGTAAAATTCTTTTCTGAATTCCTTATAAATAATCCAAAGAATCTTGAAGCATTGAATGGTCTTGCGGAAGGGCAACACCGGTCTGGCGATCCTATGACAGCAATCTTGACCTATCAAAAAAGCTTGTCGCACCAACCTGATCAGCCGGAAGCATGGATCAGCATTGGGAATATCCAATATTATAATAATTTATTTCCAGAGGCGACATTATCTTATCAAAAATCAGTTGAACTGGATCCAACCAACTCCAAGGTCTATAATAATCTTGGCTCTGTTTTAAAGGAACAAAAAAGGTTTGATCAGGCCATCTCTAATTTTAAAAAAGCCTATAACCTTGATCCAAAATATGCTCTGGCTTGCAGGAACCTTGGAGATATATTTTTAAGGCAGGGACAAAAAACCGAAGCCGTTTTTTGGCTCAAAAATGCAGTTAATCTGGATCCGGAAAATATGCGTGGACAGTATTGGCTGGGAAAGGCTTTTTACCAGTCTGGGGAATTTGAAAATGCTAAAAACCAATACATCCGCGTTCTTTCAAAAAGGCCAGGCCTTCATTCCGTTCACCATGACCTGGGGCTGGCATATTTCGGAATGCGACACTATAGCGAAGCGATCGACCATGTACAACAGGCAATCCGTGCAAACCATTCCATTTACATATATTATCTTTCTCTAAGCAGATTATTTTCAAGTCTACATGATGAAACAACTGCATTGGCAGTATTGGATTCTGCACATCAATATGATCGATCAATTCCTGAAATCTGGATCGCAAAAGGTGATATTCATAAATCAGGAGAACGATTTGAAGATGCTCTTAAAGCTTATCAAATATCTTCATCTTATGATTCAAAAAACTGGAAGGGATATTATAAACAGGGTGTTGTTCAATATTATTTGGGGCGTTTGAATGAAGCCCTTTCCTCTTTGGAGTTGGCCCATGAAATTGATTCAACCCAAAGTGAAATTAACCATTTTTTAGGGTTAGTCCATTTAAAGCAGGAAAAAGTACAAATGGCCAATTATTATTTAGTAAAAGCGTCAATGGCTGATGGTTCAAATGCAAACATTTTATTTCATCTGGGACAGTCATATTCATATTTAAATAAGACCCAAAAAGCTAAGTTGAACTTTGAAAGATCATTAGAGATTGATCCCAATAATTCTGAAGCATTATATGCCTTGGGGCAAGCCTATCGAACTTTAGGCGAAAAAGAAGCATCGCAGGTTACCTTAGAAAAATTCAAACAAATCTCTGATTTTGAAAAATCAAAAAAAACACTACAGAAACAAATTTCCAATCGACCCAAAGATTTGAAGATTAAAAAAGAATTAGCTGCATTATTTGAATCAATTGGTGACTTTAAATCTGCGGCAGATGTTTGGCAGCAAGCAGCCTATTTTGGAGATCAGAATGCACAATTGGAATTGAAAAGACTCAAGTCCGAATTGAAATAATGAATTATTTGGCATATCTAATACTTGTCCAGATATCAACCGGTGCATTTCTCCGGCTGGCAACACCCGTAGGCTTTTATTACTATTATTTGGTTTTAGCGCATATTACATCGGGATTTCTTTATTTGGGATATGTTGTAACTCATTTATACAAGAAATATGAATTGGGAAAGTTGCTCTTTTTTGAACCAAAAGATTATTTGATTATTCTAACTGTTCTTTTTGGATTTCTTACTTTTTTGACAGGAAGAATAGGAAATTTGGGAGAAATCCTTGTAACACTTCATCTAGTTTCTGCAATCGGATTTATTTTAGCCACATTGGTTCAATATCAAACCCGGAATAAAAAACTTATCCGTCACGGAATTGGTCTTATCTTGGCGGTGGGTGTCTTGTTGGGGGTAAATAAAATTTACAATTCCAAATCAATCTCAAAAGAAAATAATGAAACCTATTTTTTACCATCTCCCGTAAAAACGGAAACAGGACATTATTTAAATACGTCCTCTATTGACCGATCCCAGCGCTGCGGAACGAGTGGCTGTCATCCAGATATTTATGCACAATGGCAACAATCAGTGCACCGACTTTCTTCCTTTAATAATCCATTTTATAAATCATCTGTGGATTACCTCATGGACACAGCAGATTCAACGACTGTTCGATGGTGTGCAGCTTGTCATGACCCTGTTATGCTTTTATCCGGGATGATGCATGAGAAACCGAATATAACAGTGGATGAAGCTCATTCGGGAATCACCTGCGAAACATGTCACGGCATCACATCCATCCAGGATATAACCGGAAATGGAAATTATGTCTTAGATCAGCCCGTGGAGTATCCATTCAGTCATTCATCTGGAATTTTACAAAAAATTAATCAAATGTTAATCAAGATTGAACCCCGAGCCCATCGACAAAAAATGTTGCTTCCTGTTCATTCTGAAAGTGATTTCTGTATGACGTGTCACAAGGTGAGTCTGGATAAGCCCCAAAATAATTATCGGTGGCTACGAGGGCAGAATGAATATGATGCCTGGCACCACAGTGGCGTAAGTGGAAATGCTGTGGCTAGTTTTTATGAGTCGTCCAGCCCATTGAAATGCCAGAATTGCCATATGGGATTAGAAGTTTCCAATGATAGAGGGAATGATGCAGGTAAAGTTCGGGGTCACTATTTTAATGCAGTAAATACTGCCTTACCTTCTCTAAAAGATCACCTGAATTCTGAATGGATAAAAAGAACAACTGACTTTATGCAGGATGAAAAGATCGCCGTAGACTTTTATGGTACAGAGATAAATGGAAATTTTACCAGTCCTTTGCAGGATAAAATCACGCTTCAACCCGGCACAAATGTTCGGATTGATGTGGTGGTCAGGACAAAAGGAATTGGACATAAATTTCCAGGTGGAACAATCGATTCCAATGAACCATGGCTCCAGGTATTTGTCCAAAATGAAAATGGAGAAACCATTTATGGCAGCGGATTATTAGATGGGAAAAAATTTGTAGATCAGTCGGCCCATTTTTTCCGTGGCATTCTTTTAGATAAACAGGGTGAATTCATTTTAAAACGCAATCCACATGAGTGGGTTACCACATTGTATAACAATTCCATCCCGCCTGGGTCTGCAGAAGTAATTCATTATGAATGGAACGTTCCTGATAACTTGAAAGTCGGATTTAAGATTATTGTAAACCTGAATTATAGAAAATTCAACCGCAGAATTACAGAAACATTTTTAGATGAACCCATCAATCTTCCCATAGTGACTATGGCTTCGGATACAGTTTTAATTGTGGCGCATCCGCAAAAATTAAATCTCAAAGTTGAAGATGCAATTCGGATTAATGATTACGGCATTGGTATGCTCCGACAAAATAATCTGGAAGCTGCCCGGATAGCATTTACCCGGGTGACGGAAATAAACCCAAAATATGCCGATGGATATGTCAACCTTGCTCGGGTTCATATCAAAGATGGGAAATTTGATTTGGCGGAACAAGCATTATCATTTGCGGAATTCATAAAACCCAAATTCCCAAAAGTGGCTTTTTTTCGCGGGTTGATCGCTAAAAAATTGGGCAACTATCCCAAGGCGATCCAACATTTCGAACAGGTACGTAAAACCCATCCTGAAGATAGAATCAATATAAATGAATTGGGTCAGACCTACTATTATAATCAGCAATATGATCAGGCTTTGTATGTTTATTATGAAGGTATCCAGATCGATCCTGAAGATGCACAGGCTCATTATAATATGATGCTGGTGAATAAAAAACTGGGGAACCAGGACAAAGCCCGGGAACATCAAAATTATTATTTAAAATATAAACCGGATGAAGAAGCCCTATCCATTAGCCAATCGGCAAGATTAAAATATCCCCACGCCAATAACGAGGCACAAAAAGTTCATTCACATAGACTATTTCAAGTGGATGAATTTAGGTCACTTAAATAATATTTATCAAAGGCAGCCAACAAACTTTCCTGTCCGGAATATGGTGCCGGGGAATATTTTTTAGACTGGATTCCCAGTTGAGATAATTCGGAAATGTACCAATCCTGTTTATTGGTCATATCCCAGAAATCGATGCCATCTTGTGTATTATACTTTCCGGATTCAACAACATCCTTTGCAAAAAGCCAGGAACAAGTAACATTGCATTTGTCCACACCATCAGGCCAGACCGTATGGTACATAACATATTCCGGGTGCAGGCTCAATAACATATTAGGGGAAATTGAATAATAATAGACACGTTTCAAGTCACCATCTTTCATATTATTTAAGGGGGGACAGCATAGATCACCGCTGGCAGTGATACTATCCTTATCTTCATTGAATTCCATAAATCCACCTAGAAATGGACCTTCATGGAGATCGTTTTGTCCTCCCATATAATTGTGGATAGCCGCAAGATCTGGATGAAGAATAGGGCAATG
>JABHKE010000140.1 GCA_018692355.1 Fidelibacterota bacterium | reverse complement strand
TTGAAAACAGTCTGGATGCCAGCGCCACAGAAATTTCAATCGTGGTTGAAAAAGGTGGACATCAAACTATCCAAGTTCGGGATAATGGAAGCGGTATGTCTCCTGAAGAATTGTCATCTTCGGTTCTTCGATATCATACCAGTAAAATTGCAACATTGGATGATCTATTTTCGATCAATACGCTGGGATTTCGTGGTGAAGCATTGGCAAGTATTGCATCTGTCTCAGAAATGTCAATCTTATCCAGTAATGAAACAGGCGAAGGTGCGGAATTACCTATTATTGATGGGCATGCTGGAGAAATTCAACCCGCTGCGGAAATTGGTGGGACAGAGATAACAATCCGTAATCTATTTTATAATACACCGGCTCGTAAAAAATTCCTTAAAACTCCCCGGACAGAACTAAGAAAAATAGTGGATGTGGTGCGTCGGTTTGGACTTGGTTTTCCGGAAGTTTCATTCAAACTGGTTTCAGATAACAGGGATATCTTTCATGTAAAAACTGAAAATCTGGAAGAGCGCATCGATAATTTATTGGATCCTACTTATTCTCGAAATTTGCTTCCAATCAGTTTAGTAAAAGGTGATTATGCCTTCTCCGGATTTGTAGGCAATTTGAATTTGGTTCGATCCAGACCGGGAGAACAATATCTTTTTTTAAATCGCAGATTTATTAAGGATCGATTGATGAATACTGCAGTTTATGGTGCATATGAATCTTTGGTGAAACGGGGTGAGTATCCATTTTTTGTTATTAATCTTATTTTACCAACGGATCAAGTAGATGTGAATGTGCATCCCATGAAAACAGAAGTCAGGTTTAAAGATGAATGGCGTGTTTTTCATGTTTTAAAAGCGGGAGTGAATGATTCACTGCGATCTGTGTTGGATACTGTTCCAGGATTTAATCAGTCTTATGAACAAATATCACGATCCAATTACGAAGATGCTCCGTTTTTTGGACAAACATCTCGATCACCATCAGAAACGATCCCAACCAATCCGAATCAGGGGAACATGGATTTTTCAGAGTCGAGACCACAGGCTCATCAGAACCTTGAACGAGCTAAAGATTATGCATCTCGATTAGCAGAATCACCTACAGATGCGGTGGATACAATTTCAACCGAACATATTTGGCAGATCCATAAAAAGTATATCGTTTCAGAAATCAATAGTGGATTGGTTATTATTGATCAACATGTGGCCCATGAACGCGTATTGTATGAAGAAGCTATCAAAGCGTTTGAGTCTACTTCCATGGCATCCCAAACCATGCTTTTTCCGGAAGTTTTGGAATTCTCTCCAGACGATTTTGATGGACTTTTAGATGTGCTGCCCTATTTAGAAAAAATTGGATTCAAAATTAAGAAACAGGATGAGAAATCGGTCCGGATTGATGCAATCCCATCAGAAATGTCCTTGGGAAATGAACGAGCTGTGATCCGGGAGATTCTTGATAATTTTTTGAAAGAGCGTAAACAATACAGCTCCTTTCAAGAAGGATTAGCAGCCATGTTTGCATGCAAGGCGGCGATCAAGGCCGGGGATTCACTCACGCGGGAAGAAATGCAGGAATTGGTGAATAGATTATTTGCCACAGAACATCCTTATTATTGTCCCCATGGACGGCCGATCATTGTTCAAATGTCTTTAGATGAATTAGATGGTCGTTTTGAAAGGCACTAAAATTATTTAAACACAAAGTACACAGAGATTATAAAGATATATTAAACTTTAGAATATTTTGCCTTCTCAATGTTTACTTCACTCTCTTAATTGAATTTACTTTAACAGGTTTTACCAACATTTGCTCTTTTTCTGGCTTCGATTGAATTTGCCGGACGATATCCATTCCTGAAACCACTTTCCCGAATGCTGCAAATCCTTGACCATCGGGATTTCGTTTTCCGCCAAAGTCCAGCTCTGGTTGATCATTAATACAAATAAAAATCTCTGAACTGGCGGTTCCCGGTTCAAGTCTGGCCATAGATAGGGTGCCATCTTCGTGCTTAATTCCGGTTTTATTTGTGGTTTCGTGATGGATTGGAGGGAGTTCCATGGGGTGTTTGTCAATCTCAAGGCCGCCTTGGATCACTTCGATCTTAATTTCATTATCAGGTTGATTCCCCAAGTGGACCACACGATAAAAATGAAGATCTCCATATCGGGTCTCATCTACATATTGTAAAAAATTGGAAACGGTGATGGGCGCTTTGTCTGGATAAAGTTCGATTTGGATTAATCCAAGGTTGGTTTCCATGTTAATCATGATTGTTTTTCCGAGACAGATTGTAAGAATGGATAAATGAGTTATAATCTTTTTAAACATAGCCTGAAATTAATAATAGTGTGGGTAAGACATTCTTAAATTATAACATGCCAACTATACAAGATATTGAGAATGCATATGAGCGGATTCGTCCTTTTATTCACCGTACGTCTGTCTTAACTAATGCCAGTTTGAATGAATCCTCCGGAGCCGAGTTATTCTTTAAATGTGAAAATTTTCAGAAAGCAGGTTCCTTCAAGATTCGAGGCGCCACGAATACTGTTTTGCAACTCACTCAAAAGGAACTAGATTGTGGCATAGCTACAGCTTCATCAGGGAACCACGGAGCTGCTTTATCTATGGCAGTTAGGAATCGTGGTGGTAAAACCAAAGTGGTTATGCCAAATAATACACCCAAGATCAAAGTGGATAATGTGGAGAGGAATGGAGGGGAAATCATTTGGTGCGAACCAGCCCAAAAGTCTCGCGAATTAGTATTAAAAGAATTATTGGCTGAAACGGGTGCTGTTTTGGTTCACCCTTATAACGATGATCGAATTATTGCAGGACAGGGGACAGCAGCTTTGGAACTATTAGAAGATTACCCGGATTTGGATACAATCGTTTCACCTGTGAGTGGTGGTGGATTATTGAGCGGTACATTATGTTCCTCAAAAGAAATGAAAAAGGAAATTCTTGTTTATGGTGCGGAACCGGCAGAAGCAGATGATGCCTATCGATCATTGCAGCTAGGTGAAATACAAGTCAACCAAACCACAAACACAATTTGCGATGGACTCCGTGCTCAGATTGGATCGGTTACCTTTCCCATTATTAAAGAAAAAGTGGATGGGATTATTATTGTAACTGAAAATGAGATTATTAATTCCATGCGCATGATTTGGGAACGGATGAAAATTATAATTGAACCATCCAGTACCATCACATTAGCTGCAATCTTAAAAAGAAAAGAATTATTTAAAGGGCAGAAAGTGGGGCTTATCCTGTCTGGTGGAAATGTTGATCTGACAAAGTTGCCTTTCTGATTGATTAAATTCATCGGATGACGGTGAATTCATTTTTCGAACTTTTTTCAATTCTAAAGTATTCTTTTTCAATAATCATTTTAAAATCTGTAAAATCTACGGTTAATTTTCCACATACTATTACCCATAAATGCAGGAAGAACGTCGTTTAGAAATTCTCGGAATCCTCATTATAGCTTTATCTGTATTCGTCTTAGTTAGTATAGGCGGATATAATCCTAGTGAGGAACCATCCATTTCACCTAATGTTCAGGTGACAAACCCCATGGGGATCCTCGGGATATTTACAGCTCATTTTTTTATAAAACTTGGCTTTGGGTTTTCATCTATTATTATTCCACTTCTCGGGCTTGTTTGGGGTTGGTTTCTGTTTGCCAAAAAAGAACTGGCTGATATAATTCGTGGCACAAATTATGGACTCGGTACTATGGCTTTGCTATCGGTAACGATAGGTGTCTTCAGTATTCAATTACCGATGGAAGATGCCGTAAGCTATAATGTTTCTGGTTTGATTGGCGGGGTTTTGGCAAAGTTAGCCCTTGATTGGTTAAGTATTTGGGGAACTTCACTTTTTCTTATTGCGGGATTTCTCATGATCATCCGGGGGTATTTTAATTTGGATTATTATGGCCCATTTGTAAATGCAAAGGAGAAATGGGACACTTGGAGGACAGAAAAGGCAAACCAAAAGGAACAGCAGGAAAAGGATGATGCAAAGCGTCTTCACACCCAGGATCTAAAATCAAAAATTGATTCACAAAAAGAGAGAGATGAAGCTGAATTTTCACCAGCAACCCCAGATCCCGTAGAAGAAAATGCTGCTGAGCAGGTCGAAGAAGAATTAGAGCCAGAAACCAATGAAGAAGAGAATTTAACATCGCCCCCGACCTTTGATGAAATTCAACCAGAACCTGAAAATGACTTGGAAAGCGTACCCGAATCTGAAACTACGCTGGTAGAAAATGAGACTGAAACCACCGATGAAAGTGATGAGAATTTAAATATTGAAGAAATGGCTCAAACAGAAGAAGTGGATATTGATGAAGTTGTGGAACGACAAAAGCCTAAACGAAAATACCAACTTCCATCTTCGGAACTATTGGCGAATCCCGTTAATGTTTCTGATACATTCACACGAGATGAATTAATTGAACGTGCTAATTATTTAACCCAATCTTTGGCGACATTTGGTGTGGAAGGAAAAGTGGTGAATGTTCATCCCGGCCCCATTATTACCCTGTTCGAAGTTGAACCGGCAGAAGGTGTTCGCGTTAATAAATTTGTAGCCTTAGCAGATGACCTAGCTCGTGTTATGGAAGCAAGCAGTGTTCGGGTCATTGCACCGATTCCTGGGAAATCATCTGTTGGAATCGAGATTCCTAACCTGAACCCAGCGACGGTCTTTTTCAAGTCTGTGGTGAATAGTCCTGAATTTGCTGAAGCAGAGTCGATTCTTTCTCTTGCCGTTGGAAAAACAACATCCGGTGAGATTGCCACACTGGACTTGGCAAAAATGCCCCATCTTCTTATAGCGGGAACAACCGGCTCTGGCAAATCAGTTTGTATCAACACAATCATTTGTTCAATAATATATCGAGCAACGCCAGATGAAGTGAAATTTGTCATGATAGATCCCAAAAAGGTTGAAATGACATTGTATCGTCAGTTGGAAGGATATCATCTATTGAAAATGGAAGATATCCAGGAGCCTATTGTCACATCTGTGGATAACGCTATTTTAGCACTTCGCGC
>JABHKE010000061.1 GCA_018692355.1 Fidelibacterota bacterium | reverse complement strand
TAGGTGGCTTCGAATACTTTCTTTCTTCCGATACACGGCTCACTTTAGAATATTATGTAAAAGAGTATGCGGATATGGTGACATTTGAAATGTTAACTGATTCTGATGGTAGGGATAGCTTGAATTGGTATAACCGGGTCAATGGTGGACAAGGTCGTTCAAGAGGATTAGAAATATACCTTCAGAAAAAATATTCGAAT
Source organism: Fidelibacterota bacterium (assembly GCA_018692355.1). Taxonomy (GTDB): domain Bacteria; phylum Fidelibacterota; class Marinisomatia; order Marinisomatales; family UBA1611. The sequence continues at coordinate 5,951 of JABHKE010000061.1, read as the reverse complement.
AATTGGTATGGCTCATTTTCATGGGCACATTCAATTTCAGAAGGTGTGGATCCGCGAACAAAAGAATATTATCCCTGGGACTTTGATTATCGAGATGTAATGAATCTGGTTGGCGGATACAAAATACGTTATACTGATTTTGACTGGTACAACAATTATAAAAATTCATGGATAGCAAAGGCATTTTCCTGGTTGCCTTTCATGCCAAGTGATGAATATGAAATAAGTATAAAGTATCGTTACATGGGTGGTCGGCCTTACACACCTGAACAGTATGATCACAATACTCGAGATTGGTATTCAGACGCTGATGTACCATGGAATACAGACAGATACGGTCATTATAGCAGGATTGATCTCATGCTTCAGCAAAGGTTTCATTTCGAAAAAATGAATCTGGTTTCATTTTGGAATATTGGCAATGTATTAAATAGATCAAATCCTTGGGAATACATTTATAAGGATGATGGGACAAAAGAAATGAGTTGGCAGTATAAAACATTTCCTGTAGGTGGATTAATTTTAGAATTTTAAAGTAACATCCTTCACAAAGTAATCTTTCTTAAGAATCGGACTATATAAGTTAAAAAGTGAAAATTAAGTAAATTCGGTTTAGCTCTCGTTAATTAATCGATGAAAAAAATAATTTTAGTTCTAGTTCTTTTCCCTTCTCTTTTCGCAACGGATCGATTCGAAGGTGAACTGCCTATTGGCTTAACGGAAGAAGAAAAAACCAGAATTCATGAGATTTACAATATGGGCCGCGAAACAGATCCACCTCCGGGACCAATTCGAAATATTGCTGAATATGAAAGAATGGAAGGTGTTTTGATTCGCTATCCTTTTGGAATTTCCACAGCCGTGATCGCCGAAATGAGCGAAGATGTAACTGTCTATTGTCTGGTTTCATCCAGCCAGCAGAATTCTGCTAATTCTTCTATGGCAAATGGTGGCGTGAATATGGAAAATGTTGTTTATGTCACAGGATCTACAGACAGTTACTGGACCCGAGATTATGGCCCCTGGTGGGTTGTAGATGGAAACAGGGATGTATCTGTTGTTGATTTCACCTACAATCGTCCTCGTCCTAATGATAATCAGGCCCCGTTAAAAATGGCGAACTATTTAGATGTGCCTTATTTTGCGTCAGATATTGTTCATGCCGGCGGGAATTACATGACAGATGGTATGGGCATCTCTGCATCAACGGATCTTGTATATGTGGAAAATTCTATTCCAAATTCGCAGGTACTCCAGATCATGGAAGATTATTATGGAATTGAAACCTACCATGTATTAGATGACCCTAATAACACTTACATTGATCATATTGATTGCTGGGGGAAATATTTGAGCCCAACTAAAGTATTAATTAGGGAAGTTCCCACAAGCCATGCTCAATATGGTGAAATTGAAGCGACTGCCACTTATTTCGGAAATTCTACGAACGAATGGGGTGAACCCTGGGATGTTTACCGAGTCTGGACTCCCAACGACCAGCCTTATACAAATTCATTGATTTTGAATGAAAAAGTATTGGTTCCTGTCACCGGAAGCAGTTGGGATGATGAAGCAATTGTATCTTACGGAGAAGCCATGCCGGGATTTGACATTATACCCTTTACGGGAACATGGGAATCCACGGATGCTTTACATTGCAGGGTAAAGGGGATTCCAGATCTTGGGATGCTCCAGATTTTTCACAATCCCATTAACGACAGTACCGAAGCAATTGATAATGGATATCCCGTGGAAGTCATTATTGATGACTTAAGCGATGCAGGATTAATTGAAGATTCCATCAAAGTTTTTTGGAAAAATCCGGGCATGAATGAATGGAATTCAGAATACCTTTATGTATCTGATGTTCCGGAAGAGTCCAACACTTGGTCAGGATGGATTCCAACGCAGGAAGAAGGAACGATACAATATTATATTCAGTCTGCTGATTCATCCGGACGAATTGAAAATAGTCCACTGGCTGGTTGGCATGAATTTTGGGCATTACCTCCGAATACCTGTTTGGAATGGGATTTAGGTGACATGAACAATTCGGGCAACATTGATATTTTTGATATTCTGCTCTTGGCTGATTATGTTAATTCCGGCTATTTTCCCGGCAGCTGTCCACAAACAGTTTCAGATATAAATAGTGATGGGAATTTGAATCTAATTGATGTGATTGCTTTGGTGAATATGATTATTTATCCGTGATTTTTCAGGTAACTGGCTGAACTAATATTCTTTCTTTAATTTCTTACTGATTTTACCACTCCAGCAGATAGAAAAATATGTCAGAAAAGCACCCACTTCTATACGAACCAACTACGGCTATCACCGATTACATTATTTTTATTTTGGGTATTACCTTTGGATGGTTTACTCTTTCTATCCAAGATTCCCAATTTCATCAACTTTGGGGAACATCTTTTATCACCATAGCCATTGGTGCGCTTTTAGGTGGAACTACTCACGGATTTGGTCCAAAATTATCCCAGATTCCCCGGACGATTATTTGGCGGGCAACATTGATATTTGTTGCTGCAACCGGTTTACTATTAGCCATGTCAACTGCTTTAGTCTTTGTGACAGGGAAAGGAGAGGATGCACTATACATTACTGCTGGAGTTCTCCTTATAAGTTTTTACAATCGTATTCGCACTCAGGATAATTTTCAATCAGTAGTCATATTTTATTTACCCTTGATGGGAATTTCCTTTATTGGATTTTTCATAGCATTTTTCTATTATGGAATGACAGGCGCACTATCCATTTCAATTGGATTGTTGGTTAGCCTTGCTGCATCTTGGGTACAAGTCATGAGAATATCACTTCATGAGAATTTCAATCATAATGATCTTTTCCATGTAATCCAGATGCTGGGGATGTATTTAATGTATCGCGGAGGATTGGAGATTCCACCGTTCTAACTGACTATGATAGAAACTCTTGATTCCTAACCCCAAATCCTAATTTCTAATCTTAATACTTATCCTATACCAAATATTCTTATAAATTCGCCAGCTATTTTTAGGAGAAAACGTGAAAATTGACGTTAAAATAATTAATGATTACACCCGGGAAGTCTCGATAGATGTTCCTTGGAGCGAGTTGGAATCTGACTTCGATTCAACAATTAAAAAATTCAGTCGAAAGATCAAAATGCCAGGATTCCGTCCGGGCAAAATCCCAAGGGATCGCTTGATGCAGCAGTTCCAATCCAACATTGAAGCGGAATTTATGGAAGATAATATTCAGAAATTCTATCTCCTGTCTCTCCAACAAGAAGAAATTATTCCGGTAAATCAGGCAGAGATCAGCGATGTCCATTTTCATATGAACGAGCATTTTTCATTCTTGGCAAAATTTGAAGTTGAACCGGAGGTGACTCTGCCTAACATGAAATGGAAATCTTTAAAAGTGCAACGTTCAAACTATATTCATGATGAACACGATATTGAAGATGCTATTACGCAATTAAAGAAGGCACATGCCACCATCGCCACTGTGGAAGATGGTGCCAAGGAGGGGGATTATCTCATTTGCACACTCCAAAAATTGGATGTATCAGGTGTGCCCATCATTGGCAAAAAATACGAAAAGCAATACCTCCGAGTCGGAAAAGGATCTTTTACAGAGAATCAAAAGGAAAAATTGATTGGTCTAAAACCAGACGATACCACTCGTATCATGTTACCCGTTAACAAGGAAGAAGGTGATGCGGAATATGAACTCACAGTGACAAATATTGAACGGGAGATTTTACCAGAAGTAAATGAGGATTTTCTAAAGCTAGTGAACCCTGAATTAACATCCGTTGAGGAATTGACCGCTGATGTTGAAAAGAAAATTAAAGCTAATTTTGCAGAACGTTCTCAGACTGCATTTGAACGAGATCTTTCCGACGCTCTTATTGAGTTAGCCAATCCATCTTTTTCACCATCTATGATGAATAATTATCTAAATAATCTAGTAGAAGATGTAAAAAAACAGAATAATGGTGAGCCCATAGACGATGAAAAAATAAGGGAGCATTATAAACCAACAGCAGAACGTAATTTGAAATGGTTTTCACTTAGAAATAAATTGATTGAGACAGAGAAGATCAATGCATCCCGTGAAGAAGTGGAAGGTGAAATCGAAACAATGATTGAAAAATCACCCCAATCGGAAAAAGAAATTAGAAAATTTTACAAGAAACCCAGCAACCGTCAGCGAATCGAAGATGATCTCATAGAAAAGAAAATCTTGGAATATCTTGAACAATTTGCTAAAGTTAAAGAGGTAGAAGTACATACAAAAGACCTCCGGGGACAAGACCATGAACATTGATCAAAAGACACTGAACCAACTCGTACCTATCGTTGTCGAACAGACGGGGCGATCAGAGCGAGCCTTTGATATTTTTTCCCGGCTCCTGAAAGAACGGATCGTTTTTCTCGGCACCCCTATTGATGATTCCCTAGCATCCTTGATTATTGCCCAGTTGTTATTTCTGGAAGCAGAAGATTCGGAAAAAGATATTTTTCTTTATATTAATTCACCTGGCGGTATCATAACAGCCGGCTTGGGAATATATGACACTATGCAATATATTAAACCCGATGTATCCACGATCTGTCTTGGTCAGGCTGCTAGTATGGGCGCATTTTTATTGGCTGGTGGAGCCAAAGGAAAACGGTCTGCACTGCCCAATTCACGTATCATGATCCATCAACCCATGGGCGGAGCAGAAGGTCAGGCAACCGATATCAAAATTCTGGCGGAAGAAATTCTTCGGATGAAAAAGCAGTTGAATACAATTTTGGCAAAAAACACAGGACAAAGTTTAAAAAAGATCGAAACGGATACAGACCGGGACAATTATTTAACATCTAAAGAAGCAAAATCATACGGCCTGATAGATTCTATTATGTCAAAGAGGAAATGAGCAAGATTCAGAAAGGGAAAAATCCGGAGATCAATCTAGAACCGGAAATGAATCAACCTCAAAACGGGTTTAAGGTTACTCTCCAAAAACCTTCAAAGATCAAGTCTAACCTGGATATTCATATCGTCGGGCAGGATGGTGCTAAAAAAGCCATCGCCGTTGCAGTATACAATCATTATAAACGAATCATTCACCAAGCATATCATTCGGATGTTGAATTAGACAAAAGTAATATTTTACTGATTGGTTCTACTGGGACAGGAAAAACATTGATCGCTCAAACATTAGCTCGGTTTCTCTCTGTTCCATTTGCTATTGCCGATGCAACAACATTAACGGAAGCAGGGTATGTTGGGGAAGATGTGGAAAATATATTGGTTCGGCTACTTCAGGGTTCTAATTTTAATATTGCAGCTGCTGAAAAAGGGATCATCTATATTGATGAAATTGATAAAGTTGGACGAAAAAGCGCCAGCACATCCATCACCCGAGATGTGAGTGGAGAAGGAGTTCAGCAAGCTCTTTTGAAAATTCTGGAGGGCACCATTGCCAACATACCACCCAAAGGGGGACGAAAGCATCCTGAACAAAGTTTGATCCCCGTCGATACAACCAATATTTTATTTATTTGCGGTGGTTCATTTTCAGGATTGGAAGAGATCATTTCCCGGCGGGTAGGTAAAGGCGAATTGGGCTTTGGTACCAAGAAAAATATACAGAAAAAAGATTCCAACGCAATTTTTTCCGACGTAAGGCAGGAAGATTTGATCGCCTATGGCATGATTCCCGAATTAGTGGGCAGATTACCGGTGGTGAGTACATTGGATACCTTAGATGAAAATGATATGATGCAGGTGATGCTTGCCCCAAAAAATTCCTTGGTGAAGCAATATGAGAAACTTTTTATGTTGGAAGGGATTGAACTGGAATTTCGTGAATCAGCACTAAAGGCTATTGTTCAACTTGCCATGGAACTAAAGTCGGGTGCGAGAGCACTTCGGTCTGTCATGGAAGAACACTT
>JABHKE010000153.1 GCA_018692355.1 Fidelibacterota bacterium | reverse complement strand
GGATACGGAAGGCGAAATTATTGAAACACAATTAGTACCTGAATTATCCCAGGTGACAATTGAAAATGTTTTGAATTCTTTTTTAGGAAGTTCATTTCAAACTCCACCTATGTATTCTGCTAAAAAAGTAAATGGGCAACGGCTTTATAAATTAGCTCGAAAAAATATTGAAGTAAAAAGAGAACCTGTAGAAATTCAGATTAAACATATTAGTCTAGATGATTTTAATGAATCTACTATTACATTTTCCGTTATTTGTTCCAAAGGAACTTATATCCGAGTGTTGGGAAAAGAAATTGCAGAAAAATTAGAAACCGTTGGATACCTGACATCTCTTATTCGCACTCAAGTGGGAGGATATTCCATTGATGAATCCCAAAGTATTCAAGAATTTGAAGCATCATGGAAATTGTCCACCAAATAGATAAAATCAAAGTTTTACCCGCTTCGGTAGTAACCATCGGTTCTTACGACGGGATTCATCGTGGGCACCATGAGATATTAAAATCTGTTGTGCACCATGCAAACGCACTAAATATACCTCCGGTTTTGATAACCTTTGAACCTCATCCGCGCCACATTTTAGACCCAAGCGATGATAAATTATCTCTTATAATGGGTCTCGACCAAAAATTAGAGATTATTGAATCATTAGGAATCGATTTGGTTTATGTTATCAATTTTACAGATGAATTTTCAAAAATATCCGCTACTGATTTTTTAAATGATACAGTGCTTCCAAATTTTAATCCCAGATTCATGATCGTAGGATATGATCACCATTTTGGTTACAAAAGGGAGGGAAGTCCAAAATTTTTGAAATCATATTGTGAACAAAAAGGCATCGGCCTTGATATCATTCATAAAATTTCCGATGAAGGTAACGTTATATCAAGCACTCACATTCGGCAACTTATCAAGGATGGTTTTGTGCGCCGTGCCAACTTTGAATTGGGTTCAGTTTTTGGCTTTATGGCAACTGTTATTCATGGGGCAGGTCGAGGAAAAGAGCTTGAATTTCCAACAGCAAACGTGATTCCCGTGGAGAAAAACCAATTAATGCCCAATCCCGGGGTCTATTTTACTAGAGGAAGGATTAATGGACTTCAACTGTATGGTATGTGTAATTTCGGGACTAGACCTACCTTCGATGAGGAAGACCTTGTAATGGAAATACATTTTTTTCACAATAAGGTTATTGATCTATACGGAAATGAAATCAGAGTAGAGTTTTTAGAAAGAATAAGAGATGAAAAGAAATTTCGTTCATCGGAAGATTTAAAATCACAACTAATTAAAGATAAACAAAAATGCCTTGAGTTACAGGGTAAGTACGAATAGGAGTAATAAAAAGAAAATGCCTATCTCAAAAGAAGATAAACAGAAATACGTTGAGCAATTTGGTAAAGACGCGAACGATACAGGTTCACCAGAAGTACAGGTTGCTATTCTAACTCACCGTATTCGAGAATTGACTGATCATGTGAAAATTCACAAAAAAGACAACCACACACGTCGTGGTTTGGTTCAGTTGGTTTCACAAAGAAAAAAAATGCTAAAGTACATTATACGTACGAATGCAGAATCATATGTTAACATATTAAAAGAGTTGTCCATCAGAGGTTAGTAGACAAGAGAACTCATAAATAGAAGAAAGAAAATAAAAAATGATAATAAAAGAAAGAGAAATCGCAGGAAAAATAATGCGTTTAGAGACTGGCCGAGTTGCCCGTCAGAGTAATGGTTCCGTAATGGTAACCTATGGAGAGACAACTATCTTGGCAGCAGTCAATGCCGCCAATGAACCACGGGAAGATATTGATTTTTTCCCATTACAAGTTGAATACCGTGATAAACATTATGCCGGCGGGAAAATTCCCGGTGGTTTTTTCAAACGAGAAGCAAGACCGGCTGAACACGAAGTGCTCACAAGTAGAGTAACGGATCGTCCGATTCGCCCCTTGTTTCCTAAAGGGTTTAAAAATGAAACCCAAATCATGATCACTGTTTTACAAAGTGATGGTGAAAATATGGCGGATGTACTTGCAGGAGTTGGTGCATCGGCAGCTTTGATAACATCAACGATTCCATGGAATGGACCAATAGCGTCAGTTCGTGTGGGAAGAATCGAAGGAAAATATATTATTAATCCAACTCGCTCTGAGATCATGGATTGTGACTTACAAATGGTCGTTTCAGGGAATCAAGAAACAGTTGTAATGGTTGAAGGTGAAGCTGATGGCGTTACTGAGTCTGAAGTCCTAGATGGATTAAAGCAAGCTCATGAAGTCATTAAAGAAATTATTGATCTTCAGAATGAATTACTTTCGGCAATGGATGTTGTAAAAGACGAAGTGGTAATTCCACAACCTGATGATGCAATGGTCTCGGCTATTGATGAAAAAATCGGCTCCCAAGTTGATGATATAGTTAAAATTGTGGATAAAAAAGAAAGATCAAGTGCGAAAAATAAAATGGTTTCATCCATTCTTGATTCGCTTGAAGAATCCTATCCATCGGAAAGTAAAACAATTAAATCTCTAATAGATGATCGCTTTAAAGCGGGATTTCGTGAGCAGATTCTTGCAACGGGAAAAAGAAGTGATGGTCGATCAACAGCAGATATTCGACCTATATCTATTGATACGGATATTTTACCCAGGACACATGGTTCAGCGCTTTTCACTCGTGGAGAAACTCAAGCGTTGGTGATAACAACCTTAGGATCCAAAAGAGACGAAATGATCATTGATACTGCAGATGAAGATTATAAAAAATCTTATTATCTACATTACAATTTTCCTCCTTATTGTGTAGGTGAAACGGGACGTATCGGATTTACATCTCGTCGTGAAATTGGTCATGGTAATTTGGCTCAACGGGCGATAAAACCCGCCTTGCCTGACTATGACGATTTCCCTTATACAATTCGGATTGTTTCAGAAATCATGGAATCTAACGGTTCATCATCTATGGCATCAGTTTGTGGTGGATCCTTATCATTAATGAGTTCTGGAGCTCCCTTAAAAAGTCATGTGGCTGGGATTGCTATGGGATTGATTACCGACGGAAAACGTCATGCTATTTTAAGTGATATTCTTGGTATGGAAGATCATTTGGGTGATATGGACTTTAAAGTTGCTGGCACAGCAGATGGCATTACTGCCATCCAATTGGATTTGAAGATAGAAGGTCTTTCTTTTGATCTAATGGAGCAGGCCTTACAGCAAGCCCATGAAGGTAGATTGCATATACTTGGACTAATGAAAGAAGCCATGCCTGAACCGAATGATATTTCACCTTATGCACCGCGAATCATGTCAATAGCCATCAATACTGAAAAGATTGGTGCTTTGATTGGTCCTGGAGGTAAAAATATCAAGAGGATCATTGAAGATACTGAATGCGAGGTCAATGTAGATGATGATGGTATTGTGACAGTTGCTGGTATGAATACAGATAAATGCAACGAAGCAATCGAAATGGTCAAAGCGCTTACATTTGAACCCGAAGTTGGAATGGAGTTTGACGGTACCGTTACGCGCATGATGACTTTTGGTGCATTCGTAGAATTTGTACCTGGTCGTGAAGGCTTGGTTCACATTTCTGAATTAGAATGGAATCGGGTTGATAAAGTTGAAGATGTTGTAAAAACAGGTGACCCAATTCGAGTGAAACTGATCAAAGTTGACGATCAGGGGAGACTTGATTTCAGTCGAAAAGCACTTATAGAGAAACCTGAAGGGTATGTAGAACGACCTAAACGACCCCGTAGCGATAGTAATCGTGGCGGAGGAAAGCCGTTTAAGAAACGTCGATTCTAATCCCATGCGATTCAATTAAAATAAGCGGTGAAAATGTGAAAATTTTCACCGCTTTTGTTTTTGGATCTATCCTTTATAAATTGTACAATTAATATTATGGTACCAAGTTTATCATCTCACTTCGAAAAAAGACTTCCATCTGCTATACGTCAAGCACAAATTCTATTTGCACAACGCCAGGATAAAAATGAAGTCCAAGTTGTGAATTTGGCTATAGGTAATGTATCCTTGCCAATGCATCCTGCCATGCAAAAGCGAATGAATGAATTGGGGGAGAATAGGTTCAGTGATGGCGTGGTTAAATACTCGCCGAGTGTTGGTACGGATGAAGCCAGAAAAGCTTTCTTAAATATCATTGCTTCAGAAGGTGTGGAAACGTCTGATCTGTATTGTATGATTACAGACGGAGGTTCGCAAGCCATGGAAATTATGATGTTAGGTGTTTGTGGCCCTAAATCAGAAAGACCGCTTATGCTGCTTGACCCTGCATACACAAATTACATAGAATTTGGCAAAAGACTCTCCATACCAATTGTTTCTGCAAATCGTGAAATTCTTGCGAATGGGTCTTTTAATTCACTGAATTTGAATGAAATTGAGTTGATTGTTCAAAAAGAGAATCCTAGTGCAATGTTAGTAATTCCTGCTGACAATCCCACAGGGCAGTATTTACATCAAAACCAGTTGAATGATCTAGCCAAAATCTGTGTAAAGTACAACATTTGGATGGTGAGTGATGAAGCGTACAGACAGCTCTATTATGGAGATGGGGG
>JABHKE010000211.1 GCA_018692355.1 Fidelibacterota bacterium | reverse complement strand
CGATACTCATTCTTTATCTTACACCCTTCCCGGAGCCACATTGTTTCGTGGACAATTCTCTTTTAGTGGTGGAAATTTTTCCAGTGACATACGAATCCCCCAAGATATCTCCTATTCGACTGATCCAGCACGCCTTATGATCTATGTTCACGATAATGAAAAAGAAGCAATTGGCGTTATGGGCGGAATACAATTAACGGGTGGCGAAGGGACTAATGATACTTTCGGACCACAGATCTCATTTGAGACCATTTCCGGACAAAAATTGGAAAATGGTGATCACTTTTCCGAAAGTGAAGATCTGATTATTCGATTTTCAGACCCATTAGGAATAAACTTGACCAATGAATCGGGACACGAAATACAGGTGACAGATTTAGAGACCGGCAACTCTGAAACCATTACCCAGGATTTTTATTACGACCAAAATAGTATTATTACCGGTACAGTTACTTTCAATAGATCTACAGATAATGATATGAATATCAGAGTACAAGCTTGGGATAGCGCCAATAATCCATCTGAAAAAGAGATTCGTCTTTCCAGAACTGGTCATAACGAGTTCAGGATCTATAATGCTTATAATTATCCAAACCCATTCTCTACATTTACACAATTTGCTTTCGAAATAACACAAAATGCAGATATAAAATTGGACGTTTATACACTTGGGGGACGTCGAATTAAATCCTTTGATGAAAGCAACATTTCGCCCGGATACCATACCATTGAATGGGATGGGATGGACACTTATGGCGGACAAATTGCAAATGGAGTTTATTTATTTCGACTGAAGGCCATTGGAGATGAAACTACTGAAACCTATATTGGTCGCTGTGCAAAATACCAATAAAAACATACTATGAATTTGAAACCCCTTATACTTGCATCCGCATCTCCTCGTCGAGAACAACTCATGAATCAAATTGGGTTGGAATTTTCCGTGATTCCAAGTGATGTGATAGAGGATTTTTCATTGGCTCTGCCACCGGAGGCATTTACGGAACACTGGGCTAGAGAAAAAGCAAAATACGTAGCAGAAAATAATCCTGATACCATGGTGATTGGTGCGGATACAATTGTGGTTTTAGATAAAAAGATCCTTGGAAAACCCAAAAATATAATGGATAGTTTTTCTATGCTTCAGTCACTGTCTGGGCGTACTCACGAAGTGATTACTGGTATGTCTATTCTAAACATTAGTTTTGGGATTGACTTTACTTTTAATGAGCGAACATATGTCTCATTTAAAACTTTAAGTGATTCTGATATTCATTATTATATTGATAATTATAATCCGCTAGATAAAGCCGGAAGCTATGGAATCCAAGATTGGTTTTCTGTGCATATTCGACAAATTGAAGGGTGCTATTTTAACGTGATGGGGTTGCCGCTTTCATCCTTCTTTTCTCATTATCGTAGCCTTACAAATTATTTAAATAAGCCATGATCCATATTACAGATTCCATCACTATTAATGATGATCAAATTGACTTTAAAGCAGTTCGATCTTCTGGACCTGGTGGCCAACATGTGAATAAAGTCTCTACTGCCATTTTGTTAAAATATGATGTATTAACTCAAAACTATCCATCATGGTTTTTAACACAATTGAAATTGAATGCCGGATCCCAATTCTCGAAAAATGGGATTATTATCCTGAAAGCTCAATCTTATCGTTCTCAAGCTAGAAACAAAGATGATGCATTAACACGATTGATCCACCTGTTCAAAAAATCTGCAATTCGACCAATAAAAAGAATGAAAACAATTCCGCCCAAAAGTGTTAACCAAAACCGTCTTACCCTTAAAAAATTAAAAAGTAAAAAAAAGATTTTAAGAAAACCACCAAAATTGGACGAATAAACTTTTTCTCATAAGATACTGACCTGTAATTTCAAGAATAATTTTCTATCCCTATGGCCCAATTTTATAAAGAATTAAAAGAGTTACGAGAATCTCGTGGAATTTCCATGGAGGAGATCAGTGATCGCACCAAAATCAATATACGATATTTACATTCTATTGAATCGGGAGAATTTAGTGAAATAGAGATTCCATACCTTCGCCTTTTTCTCCGTGCCTATGCTGAGGAAATTGGGGGCGATTCTAATAGAGCTTTGGAACAACTGGATTCTTATTTGGGAACTAGTCGCCCAATTTCTCAGAAGGCTTTGGCTACAAAAGATGAGCACTTTGATAATCAAGAAAATTTTGGTGGAGAAACTGATATCCCTTCTAATAATGACCAAAAATTCCGGCAGGATTTAATAAAAGGTGGCTTTCTTCTCATAGTTTTTATTTTTTCTATTTTGATTTTTAAAAAAATATCCAACACATATAGCACGGCAGTCATTCCTAACACAGGACCTATGATTCAAGAATACGTACAGTTCATTTCAGAGCAAGAACTATCATCTCATTATTTACTAGATCAGACTAGAGAAGAATTACTCCCTGTCTCACCACCTTTTTTTATTAAACTTCGTGTGAGGGAGCAAACAGCTTATTCTTTTAAAAATGATACATTTCCAGCTGTTTCGAATCTTTTGCAGGAAAATTGGGAACAAGATCTCAGCGCGTTTGTCAAAACATCAGAATTGTTATTTTCCAATACAAACGGTCTAACTTTGTTTATTAATGGTGTAAACATAACCAATATCACTAATTACAATAATCCTCTTCGATTGACCATTAGCCCTTCCCCTCCGTCCATGGTCATCCAGCGCTATAAACCGCTTCAGTAATACCCTTCTAAAACAACCCACTTTTCTCCACTGAAGTTTTTCTCATAGGGAAACCATTAT
>JABHKE010000134.1 GCA_018692355.1 Fidelibacterota bacterium | reverse complement strand
ATAGCAATTAACGTATTGTTAGCATTATCAGATTCAATATGGACCGGAGAAAGGGTAGGAGCCGTTCGGTCAAAAGTGACTGCAGTACCATCGGTTGTTTGTGTCACAGGGTCACTATCTATTTCTACTCGATCTGTCACAATAATTTCGAAGGCAACTTCTTCCTCCGGGTCTGATTCCGTCATTTTATATTTTGCAGTATAAACCTGACCTCCCAAATCTGTAATGGCTGCTGATTGTGTTACAATTGAAGCGGTTTGTGATATAAGAGTTTCTTCACCGGTGAAGGTTACAGTAACAGTATCACCGACTTTGGCCCATTCCGTATCTGGATTATCGGATAAAATGGTTACTGGGTTTAATGTGGGCTGTGTATTATCAAAGGTTACCTCTGTTCCATCTGTGGTGGAACTAGTTCCTTCCGTAGGGTTTCCTCTGGAATCTGTAAACGTGCCAATTTGGAATGGGATTACACCTTCCGTATCACCATTTTGCATTTCGTATGATGCTGACCATCGATTACTACCGAGATCAGAAATGATACCATTTTGTGTCGAAATTGTTGCTGATGGAGTTTGAATTTCTACATCTGTTTCAAAAGTCAAAGTGACTACATGCCCCACCGTAGCCAGAGAAGAATCAGAAAAATTTGATTCATAGGATGCGCTTATTAATGAGGGTGGTGTTTCATCTATGAGTAATTTCGAAGAGCTTTCAGTTCCTACAGTCTCATTTCCTGGCCTATCATTCATAACTGCTTTTATGTAGATACTATCCGGTTCGGCAAAACCGGTAATGGCTTCCACCTGTTCGCTGGTAAAAGAAATCACTTTATCCGTTCCAACATCTGAATTCGCTATTGTTGTGGAGTCACCCAATTTTTCAAATGCATTATTCCCAACCTTTGTCCAAATTTGGATCCAACCATTTTTAAGAGTCGTATCACTTTCAACCGGTACCGTGACATCCAACCCTGTATTGGTTGAGTTCCAGACATTTGCTACCACATTACCACCCGTGGCAGTGACAATCCCGACAGTAAAATCCGCAGGCGATGTACGATCAAAAATGACACGGCTATTATTTGTTGTTGTTGTGACCGTTTCGCCATCATTTCCCGCTAGATCAGCAAATGAGATCCCAAACTGGACCTCTCCCTCTGGATCTGTAATAGTTGTAGTATAATCTGCGCGAAACTGATCATTATTAATAGTTGATATACTAGCATCTTGACTCATAATTGTGGCTGTAGGGACACTACCCCGCTGGAAAAACCAAGCGGAAGTGAGATCCATATTATTCAATACACCATCATTTCCATTACTTGATCGATCGTACGCAATACTCCCGGAACCTTCATTAAAATTCCAATAGGCGACTAATCCAGATTCATCACCAGAAAGTTCAGCGTTCATGTTCTGCTGTATTTCTCCTTGACTTTTGGCTACGCCCCAAATGGATACTTTATCAATCGATCCATGAAAAGGAATACCTGTCCCACTTCTGTAATCTTTCCCAATTAGAAAAGGTGTATTAAATGAGATATCACTTGCAGACCCGTTGGATATCAAGTCAATCTCCCCATCAATATATCCTAAAAACTGGTCGTTTTCCTTATCTCTAACAAATGTAAAATGATGCCATTGATTATCTCTTAGGTCAAAACTACCATAAATGTTTTTCTGACCATTATTCCACCAGATTCGAATCTGGCCTTGGCTATGTACTTCCAAATTCATATTGGGAGATGAATTATAATTCCCGATTAGATTACCAACTCGCTCATTTGCAACAAGATTCTCTTGACCCACAACTGGTATCTTGACCCACATTGAAATTGTGCTAGATATAGAACCTATATCCGTAATCTGCGAGAGCTCTACATAATCATCCGCCCCATCAAAACTGAGCGCAAAATCAGCAGATATTTCCTCATTCGAAGTAAAGGTTACACTGATGGAATCATTTGCTTTTGCCCATGTGGTGTCAGCATTATTGGAAGCAATACTTACTGGACTTAGAGTTGGAAGTGTTTTATCATACACTACAGTCGATCCATCCGTGGAACCGCTATATGTATTTTGATTACCTAGATAATCGGTCACCAGCATAGAAAAATCTATTTCGCCTTCCGGTTCATTTCCTGAAAGAGTGTACAATGCTTGAAATGTTTCACCCCCAAGATCCGTTTCAGTATCAGCATTGGAACCATGAAAAGTAACGTCCGGTACTTCCACATCTTCATTATATGTCATGGAAACTGTAACAACATCCCCAGTTTTTGCCAAATGTGAAAATGTATTATTTGAATAAATGGAAACCGGCGTTGGAGAATTGGCAATGATATCTATGACTGTATTTGTTGTGCTTGTATCTCCCAGGGAATAGTTCCCGGTTACATCAAAAAGAAAAGCGGACAATTGTGCTGTTTCTTCATGGGCAAAATCTGTTATGGCTTCAAAGACACCACTGCTTGCTGAAACTGTTTTTATGCCTGCATTTAAATCATTAACCGTTATTGTATCCTTTTCTCCAAACACTTCAAAATCGTTGGCGCTGAATCTCCCTCTTAATTGAAAAGCAGACCCTACAATCACACCTGTATCATAAACGGGTGCCTGAAAATTCAATGGTGAATCTTCAACCACCCATGTTGCACCATTAATTATTCCATGATTTGCTATACTGGTAGAATCGGTGGCTGTCCCACCTGATCCGGCATCTATTTGCCAATAGCCCACCAATCCGGTCTCATTTTTATCAATAGTAGTCTCTCTCGATGCTTTGATCTGTACGCCGGTACGAACAATATTCCAAATTCTTACATCGTCAATTTGGCCATCAAAATAACCTGTAGAACCATCCTTTGTAAAACTCCCAAGTTTAAAATCAGATGGTGCTCCCGACCATTGAATATCTCCCATTGCATCTGTGGAATCAATTGCTGACCCATTTCTATAAATTCTTACTTTTTGGCCGTCATAAGTTGCAGCAAGGTGGGTCCACTGCCCAGAAGGCGTAGATACTTCTGCCATATTTATATAATCAATTGAATTTGTCGTCGTTTTTAAAAAAAATCTCCACCCTGTAGCAAAATAGACAAAACCAAACCCTGCTTCCGAAGCGCCCTGATCTGCAGCATAGTTTAGAATACCATCATAGTCGGTCCAAGAATTAGGCTTGATCCAGGCTTCAATGGTTAAGGCATCTGTTGCCTGGTAATCAGTGATCCCTGAAATTATCACTTCATCATTCATCCCATTGAATAAAAGAGAATTCCCGATGGTATAGCTAAAGCTCGTTACAGCTGAATCTTCAGGAATATTCACTTCCAGTTGTATTTCAGTATTTGTTGAATTCCAAATCTCTGATGCCACTGTTCCGCCTACCGCTGTAACTGAACCAACCGTAAAAGACGGTGGATCTGAATTATCAACAATAACTGTTGATCCATCTGTGGTTTCTTTTACTGTTTTTCCTTCAACGCCTGTATTATCTGTAAAATCAATTGTGAATTGGAGTGGACCATCTGGATCGGATGGCAGCACAGAGTAGGTGGCAACCCAATCTGATCCACCCAAGTTATCTACCGTACATGGTGTTCCATTTATTTGAACATAGGGATCTGGAATAATTTCCGCATCAGCCGTAAAATTCAGCGATATATCTGTACCTTCATAAGCAGTGGAAGGATCTTCATTGGAAGATTCAATATTTACATAAGTAAGTTTAGGGAGTGTTGAAACTCTAATGTTGTCCACATCCCACGAATTAATGTAAGTAGAATTTGTGCCATAGGCGACCCACCTAATTCGGAAATCACCGTTCACATCTGCTGTAAATGACTCGTATCTACCGGAAAGATCTACGTCGCCAGCCGATGGACTAATTTCATAACTCAATACTGTAATCCAATCACCACCACTCAAATATTCAATCCTTAACCCATTGGTTGCACTCCCGGCTGACCAAAAATCTAATTCAAAGAAAAATTCTACGAGTACCTGAGAGTCATCTCCAACATCAATGACAGGAGTGGTCATGGCCCCTTCATAATCATTTTGGGGAGGGGTCCAATAAAAAAATGCACCTGGTGGAGGATCACCAACTACATGATCCTGATATCCTGTCGATCCTACTTGCCAATTGAGTTCCATATCCCAACCAGGTGGAATTTCATCATTCGAAAAGTCCTCCCAAAACAACTGAGTCCCCGACAATAAGGTTAAGCTTAGAGAATATAGAAGAAGTCTGTAAATACACTTCATTGTACAATAACCTCGGCACCACGATCTCCTTTTAAAACAATTATATTATCTTCATGATCGATCATTTCACAAGCATTTAAATCATAGCTGACACTATCCGATCCAGTACTTGTGGGATTAAATACAAGATCTGCCAAATGACCCGTGCCCTCCAAATCTTTTTTCAGTGTATCTAAAAAGTACGCATAAATATCAATGGTATTGATACTGTCAAAAGTATAAGTAAATAGAGGGGTTGCATTACTTGTATCTGTGATGAATAGGCCTGGCTTAATTGTATCCAGTTCTAATAGAGTATTCGGAAACTCAATTTGAAGGTGTATGCCTGCAAACGGTTTAGTTGAATCTTCATTGAAAACAATAAAAGATCCAACTATGACTGAGTCGGAAGTTGTTTTTGTTTGCGTTTTTGGATAAAAAACTAGAGTAGGTGCGCCAATCCCTTTTTCTTCATTGGCTTCAAAATCTACAGGATTATCAAAATCCTTTTCAAATATTGTACAGGAATAAACAACCAGGCAAGCCAGAATGATGATTAATTGTCCACGGTGACATTTCATGGATCATCCTGTTGTATTCGGAGATTTCGGATCCCATTTTTGATAAAGATTTTTATAAGCACGGGGTCCGACGATCCAAGCATGGACACTGTTTGCAACCCACCCGGTTCCCGTGGCACCAGCGAAAGCAATAGCTAATGCACTGAATGTTACATGATCATTCCAATCATTTTCAGCAGCGGTTCTATAATTCGCAACC
Source organism: Fidelibacterota bacterium (assembly GCA_018692355.1). Lineage (GTDB taxonomy): Bacteria > Fidelibacterota > Marinisomatia > Marinisomatales > UBA1611. The sequence continues at coordinate 4,015 of JABHKE010000134.1, read as the reverse complement.
TCTTTTTCATCATTGGTTCCATGATACAGTTTCGAATTCTTTTTAAAACTTTTCGCCGCTTTGTCATAGTTTAAAAAACTGATTATGGCAGCTATACTTAATGATGATTCTGTAGATGCCCACAGCCCCGCAGATATTTTCTTTCCTGAATAAGCCTGTCCCCAGCCTGGTGCAGCCAGGCTTCTTATGGCAGCACCTCTGGGTGTTTTTTGATAATTAATTTCTTCGGGATCTGAAAACAAGATTGATTTTCTATTATTTTCCCAGTTTTTTTCTACCTGACCCACTGTATTTCCAACCCACATGTTTAATTCATTAATCTGACCGTTTAAATATTGTTTAAGGTCAATTTTCCTTCTATGAATCAAACCACCAGAGCGGGTATTAAATAATAAACCATTTAGAATAAATCGATCATTGATGTGTTCAATACGATTGAATAAAATATAATTAACCTGATATTTTTCTCCTAATTCTTTGATGGTAACCATGTGGCTGGCAGCAGGATTCTCATGGTTGTCGATATCTTCGAATAGAATTTGAAATGTTGAATCAAACTCAAATGTCGAATTAGAAAAATTTTCAATAAGTGAAGAATCAGCATTGGGCAAAAATTTATCAAAATGATTCAAAACTAAAAAAGTTGGCTCAAGATTGGTGCTATAAAGAGATCCCAAAAAAAGGAATAAGAAATATTTTGGTAGTTTTTTCAATTCTATTTTTCAGAAATGAGTTTCTTTAAATAATAATTAAATTTTTTCGGTTCATCAACATGGATCGTTTGTTCATCGATGATCTCATTTAATTTGAATACCCTCAGAAAATGATCACCGGCTTCAAGATCTAGACGGATAAATGGATCATCCCACAAATGTTCACCATTCAACTCAAATACCAATCCTTTCTCCTGGGTTTTGAATTTAACTTGATAAATCGGGTTCATAAAAAAATCAAGATGGACCGCTTGCGAAGGATTTACCAAAATATCGTATGTGATGGGCGCAAACCCACTTTTTGCAATCTCAAACTTATGGATACCTGGAGTGATCCTATCATTTATGATAGGAGATTTCCCAATATTTATTCCGTCCAATATAATATTAACTTTTTTTGGAATTGTTTTTACAGATAATTTGACCTGACCAAACAAATTGACCAATAGCAATAAGCTTCCTAAAAACCATTTATAATTTCGAACCATCTCCACTCTATTTTTTAAATACGTTATTTAAATCCAGGAGAATTACATCCGCCCTATTGACCCACCCATCTAATTGTACCATTTTCTCGCTGTCTACTTTAATCTCAATCGATCCGTAATATTCTCCTGGCGTAACCCGAGTAACTGAAACAGCTTCTCCTGCTCCAAGGAGAAAAAGTGTTTCAGAACCAATATCAGGTTGTTCCCTAAAATGGACACTCTCTCTATTTGTCAGGTAGATTGGATCTTCCATGGCTTTATTGGGACCCATGCCAATATTATATTTCATCTTAAGTGTTTGAGAAAAATCCAGCTTTTGTTTGAAAGGTTTAAAGATCATATTATTGCCGGCAACCAATCGAAGATGCTGGGCATATTTGTATTCTCCCGGTACAGATAATTGATAAAATCCCGAATCATTGGTTGTGGTCTCTTTAATAACATTATCAAAATTTTGGATGGAGACATCCACGCCACCTAAAGGAGCTTCATTTTTATTCAGGAATACCTTTCCATTGACAATCAATTGTCCCATTTGAATTGATTTGGGTGGTAATGCGATCCTACCGAATCGAATACCTTTAAATCGAACAGTGACTGGTCGAAAATTTTTATCCTGTGGAATGATCTTGATGATATTGGATTTACTATGAATATCTAGAACGCCTTGAGGAAGGTAAACAAAAAATACCCTTGGGGCTTCTTGGAGAATTGATATAATTGGATTAGCTGTGTCCCCGTGAGCATACACTTCAAAAGAAATAATTTCTGGAACGACACCAATATAATTCAACGGTAATTTGACTTCAATTTCTCCATATTCATAGGTGACAGAAATTAAGGGTTGTCGATTATTGTAGATAACGTCTGGATACAGCGGTCCCTTGAGCAAAGAACAGCCCGACATGAACATAATCAGGGTAAGAATCCCCCCGATATGTAAGAAACAATTAAATGTTCGTTTCAGCATATCCTGTAATTTAAATCAGTATTATGAATTTGTTAGTCCAGCAGTTCAAAAAGATTTGACAGCACATTTTCACCATGACTCCGGAGTCCGTTGTGCTCAAATTCATCTGTTTCCCAAAGCTTAATTCCCTTTATAGATTCAGCTGAGTCTAAAGAATAATCCTTATCAACATACATGTCATTTGTATAAACAGCCGCCACAATAGGAACGTCTATATTGGATAAAGCAGTTGAATCGTAAAGTGAAGGCCAATCGTTTTTTTCTGCCAAAAGTTGGGTTGCCTCTTTAAATGGTGCCAGTGTCTGAAATTGGTCCATCATCCATGGATAAAGCATTTCGCCAGTGAATAAAAATGGATCACGAGAATTTGGATTAAATTCTGGAAATTCACTACGTATTCTTTCAGCAGACCAATTTGTTGAAAACTGTTGCGCATAGCAAGCTTCATGCAAAATAGTAAAAAATGGATTTGTATCGAAACTTTGGTATCCCATAAGCCCTTTTAAAAATGAATAGGATAATTGTTCATTGGAAATGGCATTTTCAAAAAGATAATTCAGATTAGCATATCCGTCATGAAACCCCAGTTGAAGTCCTAATAGTTGAAATCGTTCAATCGTTAATTTATCTCCATTGGGAAGTTCTGGATTTGTTTTTTGAATTATGTCAGCGATCCGGCATGCTCTGTCTTGGGCATTGGGGAAAATGTTGAAAAAATTCAGATTCTTTTGTTTTACCCGGGTATAGGTCCGTCTGTAAATATCATCCGGGTGAGCTATAAGTGGTGGAATTCCACCGGTGATCAAGGCTTCCTTTAATCCGCTAGCATGAAAAGAAAGATAATTCAATGCACAGAATCCACCAAAACTTTGTCCCAAAATTGACCATGGTTTATCACCTATCATTTTATTGCGGATAAATTCAGCATCCTTTACAATATTGTCAGCCCGGAAATGCTGTATATATTCTGCTTGTTCTTTTGGACCCCAATCGCCAATCGTATGAAAATTAGCAGGAGTACTACGGCCTGTTCCTCGTTGATCCAACAATAGGATATCATACCGATTTAAAGCTTTTTTAATCCACCCGGATTTTGTAATAGGCCGAGGTGATTCAAAACCAGGACCACCCTGAAGATAAAGAAGATAAGGCCTTCTTTTTGAAGGATCCGCTCTAATCTCTCTCACAAAAATGGATATTTGACTTGATTCTGGATGGTTGTAATCCAAAGGGACATCAAAGGTATGTTCAAAAATGAACAAATTATCATAAAAATATTTTGATAAAATCATTTTTTAAATAAATGAACGATACTCTCTATTCATCAGACTGATTCTTTTAGCGCCAAAGTTCATTTGTAAAAATACAAGAGTAAATAAAAAGATGGAACCATTCAATGTATTGATGCATTACAAATCTTACAGGTCCTCGGAATTTTATCCCAAGACAACCTTACCCCTTCTTATCCTCCTTGTCATTCCGGGGACTTGTATTTTTCATCCAGTCCTGTTTATCATCATCTAGTCCCGTTAAATTTTGACCCTTTTTACTATGGCAGAACAGGAACAAATTCTACTACAAGGTCTCAAAAGTTCAGACAAGACTGCTTTTCATCAGCTTTTTTCTGATTTTCATGATACTCTATTTCGATTCGTCGCCTACAGAGTTCAGGATGGAGATCTCGCTGAAGACATTACCCAGGAAACTTTTCTGAGGGTTTGGCGTAACCGTGAATCCATTCAGCCTGAAAAATCTTTTTTTTCACTGATTGCCCGCATTAGTACTAATCTTTGTTATGATCATTTTCGCCACATGGAGGTTAGGCATCGTCATGAGGATTTGCT
>JABHKE010000105.1 GCA_018692355.1 Fidelibacterota bacterium | reverse complement strand
GTAAAAAGGAAGCTCCTTAATCAGGGGCTTTTTTTATTATAAAAATGGTTATTTAATATTGAATAAATGAAAAACGAAGACTGGTATACGACAGGTGGTTACTTCAAAAACGGTCTATTTGTGTCATTTACTGTCATATCGGGAAAGTACAAAAGGGCAACAAAAAACCCCGATCTCTCGACGAGAAAACGGGGTTTAAGAGAGCGGGACCGAAGGGACTCGAACCCTCGACCTCCGGCTTGACAGGCCGGCGTTCTAACCAACTGAACTACGATCCCAAATTTTCTTCCACTTCAGGAGATTTTTCCCTATATATCAATGCTGCAGGAATGACAATGATATATCCAATGAACAACATGATGGGTGCAAGGGTCAGGCTTTGAAAACTGTTAACTTCTCCAGCTGCCATGATAAAATACCCCGCAATGATCAGGGCTAAACCAATGCCAAATAAAACGTAATTTGTGGTGGAAAAATCCCAGGATTCGAACAGGGATGTGTTTGAATCACTATCTTTGTTGTGAAATAATTTACTCATAGCGGCGGCAAAATTACGCTTGATCTTAATATACCCAAAGTGGTTTTTATTTTAAAAATAATAAGAAACTAAATTGACACAGCTCGACGTAAAATCCTAAATTCGCCGCCCGTAAATGGCCGTAAATTTTCAAAATAAGCCGGTATTTCTCTTTGGGGGGATTATCGCAATGTCTATAACTATTTCTTTGGTAGTTCTGGTATTGTTCTGGCCACAGCCAAATCCATCTTCTGTTTCAAAAGTAACAGTGATAACTGGATCGACATTGGGTGAAATTTCTAAACTATTATATGAGAAAAAGATTATTTCTAATGAGCAGATGTTTCGTTGGGCAGTCCAGATAATGGGGAAGGAAAAAGAAATTCCTATTGGTACGTTTCAACTAGTGGACACCCAATCCAATTATGATATTATTAAACAATTGGTTTATGGCTCTCCGGAACTAATAAAAGTTCGATTATTGGAAGGTTGGTCTGTGAAGCAGATAGCAGCATATTTGAATGAGGTTATGGGCTTTGAGCCGGATGAGATTTTAGACATCAGTAAAGATTATCGTTTTTTAAAAAAACATAATATTAAAGCTTCATCAATTGAAGGATATCTTTTCCCGGACACATATTTGTTTTTTAACGGAGATTCGCCAACATCTGTATTGGATAACGTGGTCTCTGAATATAAAAAATTTTGGAGAGATGCATTTCGTGATCGTGCTCAAGAATTAAATATGACGGAACATGAAGTAGTCACATTAGCATCTATTATAGAAGGTGAAGCTATTTACGATAAAGAAAGGCCTACTATTTCCGGTGTGTATCATAATCGCTTGAACCGTGGAATGCGGCTTCAAGCAGACCCAACTATTCAATACATTATCGAAGATGGACCAAGGCGCCTTTTAAACCGGGATTTAAAAATTGATTCACCATACAATACCTATAAAAATAAAGGTTTACCACCAGGTCCAATCAATTCACCCGGAGAACAATCATTAAAAGCGGCACTGTATCCTGAAGAAAATGAGTATTTATTTTTTGTAGCAAGAGGAGATGGATACCATACCTTTACAACAAATGAAAAAGATCACAATATTGCTAAAAAACAATTACAAAAACTTCGTCGAGAATTAAGGCGGAAAAAGGTTCAATAATGAGTTTGAAAAAGTTAAATAAAACACAACGTGCAGCTGTTGAAGCCAATGATGGTCCCATCCTCATTTTTGCAGGTGCAGGAAGTGGAAAAACACGGGTTTTGACCCATAAAATGGTTCATCTTATTAGTGAAAAACTTTATAAACCTGAAAATATTCTTTCAGTCACCTTCACCAATAAGGCGGCGAAGGAAATGAAAGAACGTGTTATGGGCCTTCTTAAAACAGATGACCTTCCCATCACAATTGGAACTTTCCATTCTGTCTGTGCTCGATTACTTCGTATTGAAGGAAAACATTTGGGTTTAAGTCCGCAATTTGCCATTTATGATGTTCAAGATCAGTTAGATTTATTAAAGGTAGTTCTAAAAGAATTGAATATTCCTAAGGATACATTGGCACCGAATCATGCACGGAACCAGATCAGCTATTTAAAAAGTAAAATGGTCACCCCCAGCACCCAAGCCCGCAAAGCTCGGACGATTCTGGAAAAAACAATTGTAGATGTTTACAGTTCATATCAAAAAGCACTTCGTGAAAATGAAGCTTTAGATTTTGATGATCTTTTACTTTATCCTTTGGAACTTTTTGATAAACATCCAAAAATTCTCAAAAAATACCAGAATAAGTGGAAATACATTTTAGTCGACGAATATCAGGATACCAACCGACCGCAATATTATTTTCTTACAAGGCTTTCTGAAATGAATCAACAAATCTGTGTGGTGGGAGATGATGATCAATCCATTTACGGATGGCGTGGTGCTGATATATCAAATATCCTAGATTTTCAAAAATTCTTCCCTAGTTGCAGAATTTTTACATTAGAAAAAAATTACCGATCCACTCAGCAAATTCTAGATGCAGCCACATCCGTAGTAACCCATAATGATCGTCGTGCTAAAAAGAATTTAGTGGCTACCAATGGTTCTGGTGATTTGTTGGGATTAATGGAAATTCGTGATGAATTAGAAGAAGCAGATGCCATTATTTCAGCATTGGAAAAGGAGATCAAACTCAACAAACGAACTTTTTCTGATTTTTCAGTTTTATACCGAACCAATGTGCAATCCCGTGCATTAGAAGACAGTTTCCGAAGGATGGGAATTCCATACAACATTGTTGGAAGCATTCGATTTTATGACCGGAAGGAAGTGAAGGATGTTTTGGCATATTTACGGTTAGTGATCAATTTGAAAGATACCATTTCCCTTAGAAGAATTGTGAATTTTCCACCTCGCGGTATTGGAATGAAAACGATTGACAAATGTGTCCAGCAGGCGGGCATCGACAAGGTCGAATTATTTGATGTTTTGAAAAATGCGGATAGGCTGGCAATCCGTGGAAAACAGTCAGAATCTCTTACTTCATTTTATGAATTGATTAAAAAATATCATGATTTAAGAAATAAACTTAGTGCCAGTGAACTCTCTCGGAGCCTGATAGAAGAGGCAGGCGTACTAAATTTATTCAAACAATCACAATCTCCTGATGATCGGGAAAGATTTGATAATGTGACTGAAGTATTGAATAGTATTGATGAATTTTGCCAAAAGCGTCCGGATTCAACTTTAAGCGATTTCCTTCAAGAAGTGTCTTTACTTTCTGATATCGATCATTGGAATGATTCCGACAACCGGGTGACGCTCATGACGGTTCATTCATCTAAAGGTTTGGAATTTCCAGTCGTTTTTGTCGCTGGATTGGATGACGGACTTTTTCCATTATACAACGCATTGGGTACCAAAGAAGGACTAGAAGAAGAACGACGTTTATTCTATGTGGCATTGACGCGGGCACAAGAACGGGTCTTTCTTTTATATGCAACAAATCGTCGTCGCATGGGTGGTGAGAACGTTATGGGGATGCCTAGCCGTTTCATTAGTGAAATTCCAAATGATTATTTGGAACGAATCGAATTTCAATCTGCTTTAACCCGACGTGTAGTAGGAGGGTCTCTTCAAAAAAGAACAAAAATTGCTATAACACGAACTGTGACCACATTTGATGATTTTAAAGTGGGCGATATGGTTGAACATTCTATCTTTGGAGCAGGAAAGATCATGGTCTTGAGCGGCACTGGAGAGAATCAACGCGTAGGTGTCGTCTTTAAGGATGGAACAAAAAAGAAGCTAATTGTCAAATATGCAAACTTGTCTAAGATCAGTTAATTAAAATATACTGAACAAATGGATTTCTGGGTGAATGGGATTTTCTCGTCACTCTAGCAGACGCAAAGCGCAATAAGTTAACGGCTTACTATTCATCAATAAACCACAAGTAAGACTTTCTTATAATTTTCCTATTTAAATCATCATTTATTTAGTGTAATATCCGAATGAGACTCAGTCTCAAAAAGGGATAAAATGAACGATTCAACCATTCAAAATTTTAAAGAAATCCTTCGTAAAGAGGGATTAAGATATACTAAACAGCGTCAAGCCGTTTGGGATGAGATTCAAAACAGCCAAGAACACCGGGATGCGGAAGATATTTATATGTCTATCCGAAATAATGGTGTGAATGTTTCCAGAGCCACTGTTTATCGCACTATAGATGTTTTAGTCAAAAATCGAATGGTAAGAAAAATGGACGTGGGTGATGGTAGAAATCGCTATGAACCACGGTTGGGTGACGCACACCATGATCATATGATCTGTGTGGAAACAGGGAAGATCATTGAGTTTTATAATGAAGAACTGGAAGATCTTCAGGAAAAGATTGCCGAAGAAAATGGATATATGTTGGTTCGTCATATCCACCAATTATTTGTAAAACCTCTTAAAAAATAAATCATGACACTTCTTGATCTTGCACCATCCCAGGTGGGCCGGATTATTTCTTTGGGTGGAAAACCTGAATTTATTTCACGCCTAATGGAAATGGGATTCCATGAGGGAATAAAGGTTCGAATGATCCAGAAAATGCCTCTCAACGGTCCTATAAAGATTCGAATTCGAAACGGGATGATTTCACTTCGCCATAATGATGCTGGCAATATTACGGTACGATTAAATGTCTGAAGTAAAACACTCTATCGCACTTTTGGGAAATCCCAATTCTGGGAAGACTGCTCTGTTTAATCTTTTCACCGGATTGAATCAAAAAGTCTCCAATTATCCCGGCGTAACCGTAGAACAAACCACAGGGATTGCTCAAATCAATAATACACCTGTGACTATTATAGATTTACCGGGGACATACAGCCTTGTTCCGGAATCTCACGATGAAGCCATTGTTGCAACAGAATTTGTGAAATGGGCTAAAGGTGAAAATACACCTGACTGTATTATTTCGGTGGTTGATGCAACCAATTTGATGCGAAATCTTTATTTGACCACCCAACTCTTGGATTTAGGAAAACCTGTTATAGTTGCTTTAAATATGATAGATCTGGCTCGTAAAAAATCAATTATGATTGATTGTGAAAAATTGAAAAATGATCTTGGGGTATTTTCTGTCATTCCTGTTTCGGCTAGATTGAACGAAGGTATCGATGATTTAAAAAGAACCATTACCCAAGTCATGAATTCTAAGGATGAAACACACACGGTTTTCCCAATTCCGGAACCGATTCAAAATGCTATTTTACCTCTACAAAATTGGTATCAGGATACATTTAAATTTTCGGAAAATTTATCTCGCTCTTTTGCAATTCGCACGGCAACTATTGAGACCACCCAAGGAGTAGAGCCGCCGGACCCTCAATTGATCACCGCCTGTAAAATGGATTTGAAAAAGATTGGATTC
>JABHKE010000166.1 GCA_018692355.1 Fidelibacterota bacterium | reverse complement strand
GGTTTGGGTACGGTAGACTCTCCGTTCTTTAGGGTTATTATTACTTTGTGCCGTGAGTATAACACAAATAGATAGCATAACGACAAATAGGTTTTTATACATAGTTTTTGGCAGAATATTGTTAATTATTGTTAATTATTGTTAATTATTGGTTGGATTACCATATATCAATGAAAATCTAAACAATGAAGAATAACCATCCTATCTAATATAAACCAAATAAAATATTTCATTGATTAGAACTGTTGAAAAATGGGTTTTAATTGAAATACCCAGAAGATTTATAATAATATCAATTTATTATAAGCAAAGTTATTGAATTTGGATGCTAGAAATTATATATAAAAACTGAGAAAATTTTATTTAACTATATTGTGTAATTTCATATGGTCATGAATGAAATAGTGCAGGAGAAACTGAAGCGAATTCCAACCTATCCCGGGGTGTACCAGTTTTTTAATTCTGATAAAAATATTATTTATATTGGCAAGGCCAAAAATCTTCGAAATCGTATAAGGTCTTATTTCCAAAGTAAGAAACACCAACGCGCAAAAACAATCTCGTTAGTGAGAATTATTGCTGATCTTGAATGGATTGTGGTTAGGAATGAAGTTGAAGCATTAATGACAGAAGCAAATCTTATAAAAACGCATCGCCCCAAATATAATATTGATTTAAAAGATGATAAAACGTATCCCTTTATTCGCATTACAAACGAGCCTTATCCACAGGTGTTATTAACGAGAAAAATAGTTAAAGATGGATCCAAATATTATGGTCCCTTTACTGATGTGGGGCGCCTACGGATGACACTCAAGGCTCTCCATAAAGTTTTCCCAATACGAAGTTGCAGTTTTTACCTGGATGAACAAGTGGTTAAAGAGAAAAAGGTATCTATTTGCTTAGACTATCATATAAAAAAATGTGAAGGTCCTTGCGAAGGGCTTGTTTCTCAAGATGATTACCAGGGAATGGTAGATCGTATTGAAGAATTCATGAAAGGGAAAACCAAAAAGACCGAATCCCATATAGTTGAACTTATGAATCAAGCTTCCATAAATCAACAATATGAAGAGGCAGCCATGTACAGGGACCAATTAGATGCTATTCGTTCCTTCAAAGAAAGACAAAGCCACGTTGCAACTGATTTTGAAGAAAGGGATGTGATCGCATTGGCACGAGAAGAGAATTTGGGCATTGCTGTAATTATCCGAATTCGCAATGGACGAATCTTCAGTCGAGAAAAACTTTCTCTCCAGGGGTTAGATGAAAATGACGATGCTACACTTAAGACAGTTATTTCACGTTTTTATATGGATAGTGATTTTATTCCGAAAGAAATTTCACTTCAATTGAATCCTGAAAATGAAAAAGATTTGATTCGTTGGTTGAAAGAAAAACGTAAAGGTGCAATTCATTTTTTATATCCGAAAAAAGGGGAGAAGGCAAAGGAACTACGAATCACTCAACAAAATGCACTATTGCTCTTGGGTGAATGGATCATAAAACGAAAAAAGATGAAAGAACAAATTCCAAAAATGCTTTCGCAACTTCAGGAAGATTTGAATATGGATGTTCCACCCAAACGTATTGAAGCATTTGACATTTCCCATCTTGGTGGTACCAATACGGTGGCTTCTATGGTTTACTTTTTAGATGCAAAACCGAGAAAAACTGGATACAGAAAATTCAATGTGAAAACAGTATCAGGAATCGATGATTTTGCTGCTATGCGAGAAGTGGTATATCGTCGGTATAAGCGGTTAAAAGAAGAAGAAAAATCATACCCGGATCTTATTTTAATAGATGGGGGAAAAGGGCAACTTAGTATGGCGGTATCGGCCTTAAGAGAATTAGGGTTAGATTACATTCCGGTCGTTGGTCTGGCTAAAAGGCTGGAAGAAGTATTTGTGCCAGGAAATCCGGAAGCTCAATCCATACACAAACAAAGTCCAGGTTTAATTTTACTTCGCCGAATCCGGGATGAAGCTCATCGATTTGCCATCACCTTTCAGCGACAGAAACGAAATAAAGATATGGTATTATCTATTTTTTCAGAAATTCCTGGAATGGGTAAAAAAAGGCTTGAAAAATTACTCCTAACATTTGATAATTTGGAATCTATTGCCAAATTCACACCGGAAGTAATAAACGGAGAAACAGGAATTCCTTTGAAAGTATGTGAAGAAATACAAAAAGTTGCTTCAACATTTTTAAAATCCAAAAATAAACCATGAGCAAATTTTGTCAAATTCCCGTACTCATTATAAAAGAATCACCCTAAAGAGGACTTGATGAAAAGATATCTCGTTATAATTTTAATAACCACTGGATTGATTGCACAAAAATATGCTCCTGGAAATATTCTAATTCAGAGCAAAACCGGCGTTACGATGGATGAATTGAAAATCGGATTGGATATATCTCAATATCAAATTGTAAAACCTCTAATGAAACGTGCCAATATTTATTTAGTTAAAGTTATGGATCGATCTTTAACAACAGAAAGAGCGTTGAAGGAAATCTCTGAAAATCCATGGGTTCAAAATGCTCAGTTTGATCATTATATCACACAGCGCCAAACCTTTCCAGATGATCCCAGTTTTAATTCCCAATGGGGCATGCATAACACTGGACAATCCGGCGGATTAGAAGATGCAGATATTGATGCGCCGGAAGCATGGAGTCTGACAACAGGTGGGGTTAATGCAGTAGGGGATGATATCGTAGTTGCTATTGTTGATGGTGGTTGCATGTTATCTCACACTGATTTAGATGACAACCTTTGGGTGAATATTGATGAAATTCCTGGGAATAATATTGATGATGACAATGATGGCTATGTGGATGATGTGAATGGATGGAATGCTTTTAACTCCAACGGGAATGTTTCATCAGATGGTCATGGAACCCATGTGGCAGGGATTGTAGGTGCAGAAGGAAATAACGGTAGTATGGTAGCTGGTGTGAATTGGAATGTGAAATTAATGATCATCGAAGGATCCACTGGAACAACATCTATAGTCTTAGAAGCTTATGGATATGTTTTGGATCAACGGGTTTTATACAATGAAACAAATGGAGCAGAAGGCGCATTTGTTGTTTCAACAAACTCCAGTTTTGGAATTGATTTTGCTGATTGTACATCCGGGAGTTACCCTTTATGGGATGAAGCATATACCGCTATGGGAGAAGCAGGCATTCTGAGTGCTGCAGCAACAATTAATTCAAATCAAAATGTAGATAGCATTGGGGATGTGCCTACAGGATGTATAAGTGATTTTCTTATTACAGTTACTAATACAACTCGAAATGACCAGAAAGCATCTGCCGGATATGGTATAGAATCGATTGATTTGGGTGCACCGGGTAGCAGTATTTTATCAACGTATAGTAATGGGTCTACATCCAATCTCTCAGGAACGAGTATGGCCACACCACATGTAGCTGGTGCCATCGGTTTTTTTCATGCAGTCATGACAGCCAGTTTTAGTGAATTTCACAAAGAAAATCCAGGCGAAGGTACACTTGTTTTAAAAAATATGATTCTGGATGGAACCGATGAAATTAACGCTTTAGAAAATATTACTGTATCCGGAGGTCGACTTAACCTATACAATACAGCTATAATGGTTTCTGAATTTATGGCATCCGATTCTTTAGATCCGAATCCTGTTACTAATTTCAATGGAGATGGATCTGATGGAATAACGGTACATTTAAATTGGGAAAATCCAGTAACACTCTTTGGAGGAGATTCAATTCCCAACTTTGAGAATGATTTATACAGGGATGGGAATTTATTTGAATCATTTTCCTTTATTGATTCCTCATACGACGACAGTCTGGTTTTACTTGGGGATTTATACGAATACACTATGATCACTCGATTGGTGGACAATGATTCACTCAGTGTACCCGTTTCAATATTGGTGGAATTAGAAGGCGGGGAATGCCCAATAGGTGATCCTAATATGGATGGAGTAATCAATGTAATGGATATTATTAAAACAATGCAGTTTATATTAGAATGGGATGAACCTACACCAGATGAATATTGTGCGGCGAATGTAGACTTTGATATTGAATTAACTCTTAGTGATTTACTGCTCTTATCTGACATAATCATGGGTAATTAGTGTTATTTAATCTTGTCTCTTCTTCAGATCAGCCTAATAATTAGAATCATTATTAGTGTCATGTTATAATGGTAGATTTTTTGGATTAGTATTAATGTACATGGTTTTATGATATAATTTTACTCACTAACCATTTTCACTTGATTCAGCCAATCATTCATACCCCATTTAATAGTTCTATCTCACAAATTACTATAATCCATCCTAATCTTAAATCTAAAATATATATCTTAATCTTTATAAAGTCTGCCATTGACCCTCGTCAGAAATAGTCCGTAATTTAGACATTATGGCAGAGTTCAGAATTAATTCAGATTTTACGCCACAGGGGGATCAACCTCAAGCCATTGATGTATTGGTGAAGGGCGTAAACCATGGTGATGAATACCAGACCTTATTAGGTGTGACCGGTTCCGGGAAAACATTTACTATGGCAAATGTGATACAGGCGGTGCAAAAGCCCACCTTGATTATGAGCCATAACAAAACTTTGGCGGCACAATTATATGGTGAATTCAAACAACTCTTTCCAAATAATGCGGTAGAATTTTTTATTTCTTATTACGATTACTTCCAACCTGAAGCTTATTTACCGGTCACAGATACATTTATCGAAAAAGATATGTCCGTGAATGAAGAAATTGACAAATTGCGTCTCAAAACTACCAGTTCACTGATGGCTAGAGAAGATGTGATTGTGATTAGTTCTGTATCCTGCATTTACGGGATTGGGTCACCAGAAGAATATAATAAAGGTTGTGTCACAGCGAGCACCGGTGAACAGTTAGATCGACGCAAATTCCTATCACTTTTAATTAATATTCATTATTCCAGAAATGATAAAGTTTTAGAACGGGGAAATGTTCGTGTTCGAGGTGATGTAATTGAAGTTTTTCCTGCCTATG
>JABHKE010000210.1 GCA_018692355.1 Fidelibacterota bacterium | reverse complement strand
TCGGTGGAGGGCCATTCAACCCCCGGAGGATATTCCTATTATGCCGTGAAACCCATTGCATTGCGCATGGTGTCCCAAATAGGAAGAGGCGTTCCTGATGCAGAAATATCAGGTATCGGTGGTGTTATCAGCAGCCGTGAAGCAATTGAATTTATCCTAATGGGAAGTTCTACAGTTCAAGTATGTACGGGCGTAATGTTGCAGGGCTACGAAATGGTTGAAGAAATGTGTGAAGGATTATCAAACTTCATGGAAAAACATGGCTTCAAAACCGTGCGTGAGTTTGTAGGCCATTCATTACAATATCTTACAACACACCATGACTTAGCAGATAAGCGACGCGCAAAAAAAGCGAATGCATTGAGCGCGAATCGTGACAATAATTGGACGGGTGATATAAAGAAGGAAACTGATGAATTAGTCAGTAAATAAGTTTCGGTTCCGAAACCATTAGGTACAACAAATAAATTTTAATTAAAAAGGAAAATTATGTCGACAAACCTTGAACATCTCTGGATGCCATTTTCTGCAAATCGTGGATTTAAATCTGAGCCACGGTTAATGAATGAAGCAAAAGGGATGTATTACAAAAAGCTTGATGGAACTAAAGTAATGGATGGTACAGCTGGATTATGGTGTTGTAATGCTGGACATGGAAATGAAAAAATTGTAAAAGCAATTCAAGATCAGGCAGCCAAATTAGATTTTGCACCTTCATTTCAAATGGGACACCCTTTGGCATTTGAAGCTGCAGAAAAATTACTTTCAATTGCACCATCAAATGATTTTCAATATACATTTTTTACAAACTCAGGATCTGAGGCTGTAGATACTGCATTGAAAATTGCTTTAGGGTACCAACAACATCGAGGGAAAACGAATAAGACAATTATAATTGGGCGAGAGCGTGCTTATCATGGTGTTGGATTTGGCGGTATTTCTGTTGGTGGTTTACCGCTGAATAAAAAACATTTTTCACTCCTTCCTAATGTGGATCATATTTGCGCCACTCACAATCTGGAAAAGAATGCCTTCAGCAAAGGTCAGCCAGAATGGGGAAAAGAATTAGCTGAAGATTTGTTGCAAGTTATTGAAAAACATGGTGCAGATAAAATTGCTGCTTTTATCACTGAACCTTTGGCAGGATCTACTGGTGTATTGGTTCCACCTAAAGGCTATTTAGAAAGGATAAGGGAAATTTGCACTCAAAATGATATTTTGCTTATTTTTGATGAAGTTATAACGGGTTTTGGTCGATTAGGCGCGCCATTTGCTGCTCAATATTTTGATGTAGAACCAGACATGATTACTTGCGCCAAAGGACTAACAAGTGGGACAATTCCAATGGGAGCAGTTATAGTGAAAAAGGAAATATACGACGCTTATCAAGATGGTGACGCAAATTCAATTGATTTATTTCATGGATATACTTATTCGGCTCATCCCATGGCAGCTGCTGCATTAATTTCTAGTTTAGATGTGTATACAGAAGATAATTTATTTGAGCGCACCAATGAATTAGCTTCCTATTGGGAAGATGCACTTCATTCTTTGAAAGGTACTAGTCATGTAATTGATATTCGAAATTTAGGTTTAGTAGCCGGAATAGAAATGTCACCAAGAGAAGGTAGCCCTGGTACGCGCGGTTATGATGTGTTTACCGATGGATTTCATAATCATAATTTGTTACTGAGGATAACAGGCGACACCCTTGCTTTATCTCCACCACTTATTGTGGAAAAAGATCATATTGATCAAATAATTGATATTCTTAAAAAAATAATTCCAACACATTGAGTTAGTTTATGTGTGAAACTAAATAATATTCAAAAAGAGAAAAATTATCATGACTAATAAAGTAGTATTCAAAAATTATGGCGCTCAAGAAAATTGGATTAATGGGAAATACCATCCTTCAACATCTGACAAGACCATTTCTGTAATATCGCCCTATTTTGATCAAGAGATTGCTACGGTTCCCGAATCCAACTACGCTGACTTGGATAATGCAGTTCAACAAGCAAAAGCAGCTTTTCCTGCGTGGGCATCTTTGAATGTCCGGGACAGAGCAGAAGTAATGTTTAATCTGAAATCCATCATAGAAAATAATTTGGACGAAATGGCTGAATTAATTGCCTTGGACAATGGAAAAACTATTTCGGATGCAAAGGGGAGCATTCTTCGTGGGAAAGAAGTGGTGGAATTTGCGACTTCCTTACCCAGCATGTTAAGAGGTGATTCTTCACCTGTTGGACCAGGAATTACATGTACCATGACCCAAGAACCTTTGGGTGTAGTAGCAGGTATTACTCCTTTCAATTTTCCTGCTATGGTTCCTCTTTGGATGATCCCGCTGGCATTGACCACCGGAAACTGCTTCATCTTAAAGCCATCCGAACAAACCCCATTATCCACATTTAAAATTGCTGAATATTTAAAGGAAGCAGGACTTCCAGATGGCGTGTTCAATATTGTAAATGGTGCCAGGGAAGCAGTGGAAAGTATTTGTGACCATCCGGACATCAAAGCAGTGGCATTTGTAGGTTCATCCCATGTGGCGAAGATTGTTTATTCCAGATCTACGGCAAACGGTAAACGTGCGCTCTGCCTGGGCGGGGCAAAGAACCACATGATTGTTGTGCCGGATGCAGATCAGGATTCCACCGCAAAAGGATTGCTTGCTAGTTCCATGGGTAGTGCGGGACAACGCTGTATGGCTGCAAGTGTGGCTGTGGGTGTGGCAGATGTGGACCCGATCATTGATCAATTGGTAGAAGAAGCAGAAAATTATAAACTGGGTGTGGACATGGGAACCATCGTAAGCAAAACTGCTTTGGAAAGAATCACCAATTATATTGATGAAGCTGAGAAAATGGGGGCTAAGATTTTGATTGATGGACGTAATTCAACGCCACCTGAAGGATATGAAAACGGCTACTGGCTTGGTGCCACCATTTTAGATGGGGTGGATCCAGACTGGCCCAGCGCAACAGATGAAATCTTCGGTCCGGTGCTTTCGATCATACGGACAAGTAACCTGGAAGATGCCATGAAGATTGAAAATGGGAATCAGTATGGGAACGCAGCAGCCGTGTTTACCACATCAGGACAAGTAGCCAAAACCATTTCAGAATCAGCTTCTGCGGGGATGATAGGTATTAACATAGGCGTTCCTGTACCAAGGGAACCTTATAGCTTTGGCGGCTGGAATGAATCCAAATACGGCCATGGTGATATTACTGGAAAAAGTGGTGTTGATTTTTGGACAAATTTGAAAAAAGTTACTGCCCGCTGGCCGGAATCAACGGAAGCCTGGAAGAAATATTTCTAATAATAATCAAACCATTTTTTGTCAAGGTCGGGCCATTCTCCGTCTTCAGCCTGATCAGCTTTGTTTATCCAATTTTGTTTTCCATTCCAGGCATTTATCTTTATTCCATAAACGGATGTTTGTTTTAATTCTTCATCTATAATAGGTCGGTAATCTTTTCCGGATTCCATTTCACCAAAATATTTCTGAAGCAGTCCATTTAGAACACCCCTTTTTTCATTCATGTTTTCAATAACCCGGATCTTTCCGTAGGCAATCACACATTCATACTGGAAACTCACTTCCAGTGCCAGATTGGAGGGCAGTAGTCGTCCGGACTTAAAACATTCAAAACAGGCTTCTGGATTTTGTTCGGCGTTAAAACGCATGCGGCCATAAGCGTTGGAATGAAAATATATCTCATGATTTTCTGTGCTGTACCAAAAAGATGTAGGATTAATAAAAGGCTGTTTTCCGTCACGAGTGCTGATGTGGCCAACCTGTGTCTCGTTCAAGAATTGGATAATCCATTGATCATCTTTATCCAATCGTGGCCGCCGAGATTGGTTGATAGGATTTTTGTTGGGGTTGTAAGGCAATGCTATTTCTGGTTAGTCAACTTTGATCCGCAACTGGAGCAAAATTTAGAATCATCATTTTGGTTTTCATCCCCGCACACAATACATTCGATTTTTTCGGGTTCTTTAGACATAAAATTAATCTCTGAGGTAACAATCCCCGTTGGAATGGCAATGATACTGTAACCGATTATCATAATGAGAGCAGCAATACTTTGTCCAAGATTGGTCATGGGAGAAATATCCCCATAGCCTACCGTGGTGAGGGTGACAATCGCCCAATAAATGCTACGGGGGATGCTGGTAAATCCGGCGACTTCGCCTTCAATCAAATACATGACTGATCCAAGAATGATTACGACATTCATCACAGAAAAGAGAAAAACAAAGATCTTCCTTCTGCTTGCAAGCATTGCTTTCATCAATAGATCCGCTTCGCCCATAAACTGGACTAGTTTTAAAACCCGGAAAACCCGTAGAACTCGTAATACACGGATCACTGTTAGCACTTCTGCTCCAGGTAAGATCATACTTAAATAAGTTGGGATGAGTGCTAGAAAATCAATAATACCAAAGAAACTGAAAATGTAACTGGTAGGCAGGCGGATGCAGTAGATGCGCAGTAGATATTCTATGGTGAAAAGAATGGTGAATATCCATTCCGCATTATTGAATAAAGTTTCATACCGCTGGCTGTATTCCGCAACACTATCCAGCAAGACCGTGATGATACTCAAAATGATTGTAATGATCAGGACAACATCGAACAGTTTTCCGCCCCGGGAGTCAGTTCCAAAGATGATGACCTTTATTCTATCTCGAATGATGCTCATGAGTGGAAAAATGTAACGAAACTTTTCTTTATTTGTTTATAAAATAATTTAATTAATTGAACCATACACCTAACCCGCGTTTTCGCAATTCCTTACCTAACATTTCTTCTATTTCTTCCGCATCCTTCCGGGTTGGAATCGGATTATATTTCTCAAAAAGGTCTGGTCGAAGTTTTAATCCGAATTTTTGTGCATATTTATTGGATTTATAACCTTCTTTGTGTTGCTCAAATCGGATATTTGGTTTTCTGGATGATTGCCCAACATAAACGCAGCCATTCCCCTTGATATATTTTGGGTTTTTTGCTCTGAACTTTCGCAGGTCGGCTACAGCAGGGTCCAACTCAATAACATAAACATAATAAG
>JABHKE010000209.1 GCA_018692355.1 Fidelibacterota bacterium | reverse complement strand
TGCCAATCTTGTGGAGAAGGCCTTGTGTTAGGTAGTTATCAGTTTTTAGATTATAAAACAGGAAAGGATGATTGCTTTGAGCTGAAATCTGCTACTGTTCTTGGTTGTGACAGTCCTAATGTTGCGAAAGGAGCAGCAATCGGAAATGCCGTTTGTTTCGCACGTGATCTTGGCAACCACCCTGGGAACATTACAACACCTTCTCGTTTGGCTGAAGCAGCTAAAGAGATTGCGGATGAAGGTGGAATGAAACTCACCGTATTTGACCGCGAAGAATTTACAGAGATGGGTATGGGGGCCTTGGCAGGCGTTGCATTGGGAACAGATGAACCCCCCAAATTTATTATTTTGGAATACATGAATGGTGGCGATGAAAAACCAAAAGTATTAGTAGGGAAAGGACTGACCTTTGATGCCGGTGGAATTTCCATTAAATCTGCAGGGAAAATGGATGAAATGAAATACGATATGTGCGGTTCTGCTACTGTCCTGGGTACAATGAAAGCCGTCGCTGCGCTGAAACCGAGAAAGAATGTGGTTTGTATCGTTCCATCTACAGAAAATCTGCTGGGAGCAAAAGCTTATAAACCGGGTGATATCCTTAGAGCGTACAATGGGAAAACCATTGAAGTCTTAAATACGGACGCTGAAGGACGATTAATCCTTGCAGACGCATTGTCCTATGCGTCTAAACACTACGATCCTGAATTTATTTTAGATTTTGCAACCTTGACGGGTGCAGTATTGGTAGCATTGGGGCATGTCGCTGCCGGTGTTTTGGGGACCCATGAAGATCTCATTAATCAGGTTAAACTGTCATCAAAGAATTCAGGTGAAAAAGTATGGGAACTTCCTTTGTGGCCAGAATTCTGTAAGCAGATTAAGTCCGAAATAGCTGATGTAAAAAATACGGGAGCTCCTATGCAGGCTGGAACTATCGCAGGTGCTGCATTTTTGAAAGAGTTTGTAGGGAAAAATATCCCTTGGGTTCATTTTGATATTGCAGGTACAGCCTGGGGTAGTAAGACAACCAGTATTGATCCAAAAGGCAGCGCTACCGGCTGGGGGATCAGGCTTGTGTTAGACATGCTTAATGCCTAAAACAACGCAAAATATATTATCATCTTGGGGGCTGACTCGCACAGCGATCAGCCCTTTTTTAATATCATTTATTATGGCAGGGCACCCCATTACTATTGATGGACAGTTCCAGGATTGGGAGAATGTTCCTATAGCATATTCTGATATAGAAGGGGACGGAATTAGTGCTGACTTTGCTAATATAAAAGTCACCTATGATATGGAATTTTTGTTTATCTATTTTTCGTTTCATTATGGCGAATTTCTCATGCAGGACTGGAATGCTTTTCATCTTTATATCGATGCTGACAATGATTCAGCAACTGGTCTTGAGTTTAATGGTATTGGTGCGGAGTTGGATTGGACCTTCGGGCAACGGCAGGGCGTATTTTATTTTAATGGAGGAAGTTCGGATGTTTGGCAAAATGATTTATCCTTACGAATAGGCCCCACAATCACATCATCTGAATTTGAAATTGCCATGGCCAGAAACTCAGACATTATGACTTTGAATGGTTCCCAGGTGTTAGTTGAAGGACGAATCATTATCGCTGAAGCACCACCTAATTCAGATGTAGTACCGAACGAATCTGGCGGTATAAGTTTTACTATTGGGGAAGATGCAGTTCCATCACCGGAACCCATTTCTTTGGTGAGACGTCATGAAAATGATATTCGTGTTTTGACCTATAACACATTATGGGATGGCATTTTGGAAGCTGATAGACAACCCAAATTTAAACGGATTATTCAGGCATTAGATCCAGATGTAATCGCACTCCAAGAGCATACTGATTGGGATCAAATTGATGATATTATTCAATCTTGGTTTCCGCAGGAAATATGGCATGCAAGTTGGACCTATGGTGATTTGGTGGTATTGTCCCGATTCCCAATTTTGAATGATGCCAATTTGATCAGTTCTGAACGAACCATGTGTGCCCTTTTGGATACGGAAGAAGAATTGGGCAAGAACCTTTTGGTCATCAATTCTCATTTATCTTGCTGTGCAAACAATGATGGTCGCCAACAGCAAGTGGATGAATTTGCTTCCGTTTGGCGAAATTGGATCACGAATAGTGACGGTCCTTTTAATTTGGACTTTGAAACACCTTTTGTTCATGTTGGAGATTTCAATTTTGTGGGTTATCGCCAACAGGTGGAAACATTACGTATTGGCGATATAGTAGATGAAAATGAATATGGTGATGATTTTCCACCGGATTGGGATGCATCAAATATTGTTGATCTTTTTTCCCGTCATACACATAAACGGATGGGCTATACGTGGCGGAGTGATGGTAGTTCGTTTAATCCGGGAAAATTGGATTATATTTTTTATTCCGATGCTACAATTGATACAGGAAAACACTACATTCTAAATACATTAGCTTTGGATGATGAAACGTTGGCAGGATATGGATTAGAGTGGGATGACACCCAGGAAGCATCTGATCATCTTCCAAGGGTTTTTGATATTTCATTGGATCCAAGTGTGGGTATAATAAATGAAAACCCTGTTCCAAAAAAATTCGCTATTGTAAACAATTATCCCAACCCATTCAATCCAACCACGACCATAAACATTACGGTAGAGATACGGCATGCAACATCTCTAAATGTTTACGACATTAATGGTCGATTGATTGATTTAGTATTTCAGGGTGAATTAGAAATCGGAACCCATGAATTTCAATGGGAAGGGACAAATTATTCCAGTGGGGTATATTTTATAAAAATGAAGTCGGGTGATTATGTGCAAACCCGAAAAATGATTTTGTTGAAGTAAAATGTCCTTCAATCATCCTGATTGTCCATCACTGATTTAAACTTGTTCCATGGCATTATCGTACATGGGCGCCATGGATTCCCAATCGAAAGGTTTGGCGATTGAATGGAAATGTAGGGACTTTATTTGTTCATAATTCTCAATAGCCCAATTTATTTTATTAAAAAGATCCTGGCCATTAGAGTATAAATGATCTTGATGCTGTTCGGGAGGGAGCAACTCCGGATATGTTAATCGATTGGGTAAAAGGGGCCATGTGTCACAATACATGGCTTCCATGACACTTACACCGAAAAATTCCTGATTCGATGTTACAGGTAGAATATCAGCCTTCCAGAGCCATTGCGCATACTCTGTGAATGATTCGGCATAACCCCATTGAACTATCTGATCTTCAAATGATTTTTGGGCTTCAATAAAAATATCTGGGTATTGATTAAAATTTTCTCCCATGATCGCCAATTTAAAATTATTACCATATTCCCGAACTTTTTCCAAAACGTTAAAAAATTCATTGGGATTTTTATCATACTGCCAGCGATGATTCCAGAGGATGAGCGGTACATCCCCACGGTCAGTGCGATGGTTGTCAAATTGCCGAAGATCCATACCCAGGTGAAGAATGCGACTTTTTCCACGGATCACATTTACAGAATCTAATTCACGATAATCTGGGAATTTCCGTAGGAAGGGAGGGATGGCATCCAGGAAAGAAGCCATGTGAAATTCAGAATTGAAGAATACCTGATCCGCAGCCAACGCAGATGCGTAATTGATAAACCCGTAGTGGGTGTCACGATTATTTTGAACATCTCGATCTTTCGGCGACCAAGGATAAGACAATTGATTTTCATGAAAATAGATAGCAGTAGGAATACCATAGGATTTGGATTTTGTAAGGGCAAGAAATGTGGATAAATCTAGCATATCCGTAGCAAGAATGAGATCCGGGCGCCAGGTGAGATTATTGAATTCCCTTGC
>JABHKE010000208.1 GCA_018692355.1 Fidelibacterota bacterium | reverse complement strand
GTTCCAACAGGACCATTAACCAATATTGGGCTAGCCATAGATCGTGAACCAGGCATCCTGCCAAAAATTAAAGAAATTATTTTGATGGGAGGTGCACGAAAAGAAGCAGGAAATATTACGCCTTCCGCAGAGTTCAATATATACGTTGATCCTGAAGCTGCCAAATTAGTTTTACAGTGTGGTCGTCCAATTGTTATGATGAGTCTGGATGTAACGCACCAAGTATTAACAACACAAAAACGGGTAGACAAAATCCGAAATTTAGATTCATCTGTTGGAGAGGGAATTGCAGCATTAATTGAGTTTTATGAAAGATATGACGAGGAAAAATACCATTTAGATGGAGCCCCGCTTCATGATCCATGTACAGTCGCATATTTATTAAAGCCTGAATTATTTAAATTAAAAAATGTGAATGTAGAAATCGAAACGGGAGGGACCTTTACTCGTGGTACAACAGTGGTTGATTATTGGGAAGTAACAGATCGTATACCTAATGTTCAGTGGGCGTATGAAGTGGATGATGAAGAATTTTTTGATCTACTTAATCAATATCTTTCAAAGATATAATAGTATTTAAATCGATAAAAATAGCCATCCGTTGTAATGAAGGGTTTTTTCTATAACTAACCAGAGAGGAGGGGAATTAATTACGTAAAGGTTTCCCTTTTTTAAGCATGTAACTAATTCTGTCTTGGGTAAGTTTTTCACCACCGAGAGAAATAAATGCTTCTCTTTCAATATCTAAAATATATTGTTCGTCCACGGTTTTGGTAAGTCCAGCTTTATCGCCACCTGTCATGACATAGGCTAATTTTTCTCCAATGAACATATCATGCTCGGAGATTTTGCCCTGCATCTTGAACCCTTTTAAAGCCATAGACATGGCAGTTCGGCCACCAGCGCCGGGAAGTTTCAGATTATCTCGATATGTTGGAGGTTCATATCCATCAGCTAATTCTAGCGCTTTGTCTTTCGCTGTCTGAATCAAATAATCTCGGTTTAAAACAACAGTATCATCTTTTTTTAAATAGCCGAGATGTTTTGCTTCATCTGCGCTTGTAGCCACTTTTGCAAAGCCAACTGTTTCAAATGTTTTCTGAATTTTTTGAAATGCCCCCATGCGACCCGTTCCACCATCCATGGCATTCAGGATCATACGAAGGTTGCCACCGCCACCGGGAATAAGTCCCACACCAACTTCCACAAGTCCCATGTACGTTTCAGCTGCTACCACTCGATGGGCTGCTGGCTGAACAATTTCAACACCACCACCCAAGGCTAATTGAAAGGGGGCTGCCACAATGGGGCCTTTTGAGAAACGAATTCGCTGTGTGGTATCTTGGAGTGTCTTTATGGCAAAATCCAATTCATCCCACATATTATTTTGACATAATTCTAAAATGAGATTTAAATTGGCGCCGGCACAAAAATTTGCACCTTGATGCCCTAAAACCATGGATTTATAATCACCAGTTTCAATTAAATCTAGAGCGAAATTTATCATTTCTATATAAGAGCCATCAATGGGATTCAGGGTGGGCTGTAAAATAGAATGAAATTCTACATTGAGAATACCGTCACCTAAATCATTCACACTGGCACTTAAATCACGTTTAAGTGTTTTATTGCCTGTTTTATAAATGGCTAGATTTATCACTTTTGGATTGGGTTTAATGGCGACGGAGTGTTTTTCAATAGGGCACCAATATGCCTGCTCACCATTTTCAGTAGTGTAAAAAGTATCGCGACCAGATTCTAACATTTCCAAAATCCACGATGGTACTTTCTTTCCTTCGATTTTCATGCGATCTACGGATTTTTGAACCCCAATTGCATCCCAACTTTCGAAGGGCCCTTTTTCCCATCCAAAACCCCATTTCATGGCATTATCAATATTCACAATATCATCTGAGATTTCTGGAATTCGGTTGGCACTGTAGATCAATGTTTTAGCTGTAATTTCCCAAAAATATTTACTGCCACGATCGTCACCATAACAAAGAGCTTTGAGTTTATCTGGCAGTTTTTGTCGATCTTTTGCGATTCGGAAACAATCAAACCGGACTTTTTTTTGGGGTGTATATTCACCTGTTTTAAAATCCACAGAATGGATGGACCGATCTTCATTCTTTTTATAAAAACCTGCTTTCGTTTTTTGACCCAAACGGCCCGAATCAATTAGTTGATTGAGAATATCTGGGATTATAAACATGTCTCGCTCTTCATCATCTAATGCTTTTTCATATGTTGTTTTTGATACATGTCTCATTGTATCTAATCCAACAACATCAGCTGTTCGAAAGGTGGCACTTTTGGGTCGTCCGGAAATAGGTCCAGTTAATTTATCAACTTCCTCGACCGTAAGGCCTTGTTTAATAGCGAGATTCATGGTGGCCATCATTCCATACACTCCGATTCTATTTCCAATAAAGTTAGGTGTGTCTTTGGCATGAACGATGCCTTTACCCAGCACAGATTCACCAAATTCAACCATAGTTTTATATGTTTCATCACTTGTTTGTTCTCCACGAACTAATTCAAGCAATTGCATATATCTAGGTGGATTAAAAAAATGGGTTATCATGAAACGCTGTTTCACATCATCGGGGAGAGATGAAGTTAAATCTGTCAGTGGAATTCCTGATGTATTGGATGTAAGAATTGCAGTATCTTTTAAATGGGGGAGAAGGTTATTATAAACTTGCTCTTTAATATCCAATCGCTCCACAACGGCTTCTAAAACCCAATCCACTTCAGCGATCTTTTCAATATCATTATCGTAGGTACAGGACGTTAC
>JABHKE010000207.1 GCA_018692355.1 Fidelibacterota bacterium | reverse complement strand
CCTAATTTATAATAGATTGACCCTCTTCTGGCATAGGCAAGTGCTAAATTCGGATTTAGCTCCAATGACAAGTCCACCTCTTTTAATGCTTCTCGATAATCCCCTGCATAAAAATACCTTAATGAGCGAGATAAGTGCCTCAAGGCTTCATTCATATTTTTTTCGGATACATTTGTTTCCAATTGAATATTCACCAGTGAATCAGATAAAAATTTTGTATTTTGCTCCATAGCAGATAGGCGGACCAATAAATTCCTCATTTCATTATTCATAAGCGCCATAGAATCTCTCAATGTAGTGACAGCAACATTTGCCATTGTAATAGTTGAGTCACGATGTAAAGGCAGGGTTTCTATTCCACCCGGTAAACCATCAGATGGGCCATAAATATTTGTTGGGCCTGATGGGCCACCTTGCAGTCGTCGCCTGGGTTCCCGGGGAACAGCCATATCAAGACCCAGTGTGAAACCTGGATGACCTGCCCAATACCTTTTATCCCAATCCGGCAGTCTTTCTATGTGGGTGAACCCTAGGTTCAGGCGGTAATCCGAGGTAAGGGGGATGCGGAGTCCCACATTGACACCTGTCCCGTCGAATTCACCCACAATATCCATGCCGCCCCGTCTTGCGAAATACGGGGTCTTTAATACAAATCCAAGAAATACACCGGCGCTTGTGCTAACTGAATCAGGATCAACTTCAATTGTATCCATGGGCGCCAAGCCACCGGATCCAAAGCCCATATATGTATTCATCTTATACTCTCCCAAATCTTTTTCACTGGCCAAGACAGTAAAAAAAGATAAAAGGGATGTATTCAGGCTTAAAATCTCGTCTGAAGTTTGATCATTTTGAAAAACAACATCTTGTAGTCCAACTGTTAATGAAATATCATTATATGAAAAGACGCGTTGTTGAAAATGGAATCCAAATTCCACGACCGGTTTTTGCTGCGATTCCGTCAGTACGGCAAGAGATGTAGTATCTCCGCCCTGAACAGCAGAAAATCCAAAAGCGAATCCTTTGTTTAATTCCATATCAAAATAAACACCTTTTGCCGTATTAAACGGATCAAAGTTGTGAATTTCAGTTCCAAACCCCGTTCTGAACAAATAGGGCGTTTTATGATTGCTGGATGTTGGGATTCGCATCATGAGCCCCGGACGTGTGTAAGCTACGCGCGTAGAACCTAAAACCATGGATGCAATTAAAACCAAAATGTATATATATTTTGTGATCTGTCTCATTGAATCAATTATTGATTATTGCCTATAGGAATATTCATTACTGGTATTCTTCCCAATCAATAACGTATGAATAACCGATAAATGCACCAAAATCCTGTGGCACATAAAGATCAAATTTGCCCACGGCACCTGGTAATAAACTTGCATCGGATACGATGCCCGTATCAAAAGTGTTATAAGACCCTTTTACAAATGTAGTCAGTGTCTTTGTTTCCCCACTCCAATTCTTGCGAAAAACAAAATCTACCTTGACAAAATCTGATCTGCGACCGCCAATATTTTTAATTTCACCCTTAAAGATAATATTCCCTTGACCGTCTTTCTTCTCTGAAATATTGCCTACCAAAACACAATTTGCAGAGAAATTTGCACTGACATTTCTGGCAGAGTTATTTGATGACGTATATCTAGGTTGTGCCAATTTTGGCATGGGTGGCGGTGTATAGCTTTCCCGAATCTGTTCCGGAACATATTCCTGCGTATCCTCTGTGATTACATTATCAACAATCCGGACAACCTGAGTACGGTCTACAATCAAGTATCCAACCAATGTTTCAACCTTGAGTGATTTGTCATCTTGGTAAATTATTTTCCCGAATACAGTACTTCCATTTTTAAGTATAATCTCTTTTGAATAAATGGTGAGTGGATTCACCCACATTTTACTTAAGGCTTTCAAATCATCAATTTCTTGGGAAAGATGTTTAAATTCTGCTGAAAGTTTCTTGATCTCAAAATTTAATTCATTAAGTATAAAATCCTTACTGGGGCTTCCCATGGCTTCCATGGTTTGCGGAACAGTAACGGAAATTCTTTCAGACCGTGCCGTGGCAGGTTCGTTGGTGCCGCCTGTCTCAGCCTTTCTTTCGTTTGCATCTGCAACTGATTTGCTTGGCTTTTCTGTGGTAAGGGCCAAATCACCAATGTCTTTTTTATCAGCTAATGTGATTATCATCTCCGCAGACCCAAATTCATTATGAGTTGCCTGGAGGACATAGTCGCCTTCATCTAGTTTGTTAAATTTGAATTTTCCATTGCCTCCAGTCTTGTCTTCCTTGACTACATCCCCACCAGATAAGAGTGTTAGAACGGCCTTTTTTACTTTTTTACCGTCTGAATTAACAACTCTTCCAGATAGGGTTAACCCCTTAGCGAACGCAAGGGTTCCTATTAGTATATAGACGACTGTAGCGAATACAAATCGCTTTTGTAGGCTTTGTGTTAGTGTCATGTTTTACCTCGGATTATGAACACTTGTAGCATCAAAATGCGCTAAAGCTAAAAGATTTTACTGCCAAATCACCATTGTGTCAAGAATTTATGGAAAGTTCAAAATTTGGGCGAATCTTTGTTTAATTATGCATTTTTGAAAATTTCTTGTGCCAGTTAACCATTCCGAAATTGTATCAGATCTACAATAGTGATAAGGCAATAATGAACCATTGAATAAAAGGATCCCCTTTATCCCTCGAACCAAAATAATCGCTGGTTGGCACGAAAAGATTCATATAGACTATCCATAGAACTGATTACATAATATCTATCTTGGATATTGCTATAGTCAAAACAGGTCATAATCATTTCTTCTATATTATAGGGTAAAAACTTGGATCGCGAACTTTCGCCTTTTGCGCATTTGACCACATTGGTAACCTCATCAAGCGAAGATATGATCCCTGCACCGCATATTTCGTAATCCATATCATTGGCAACTCGACGGAATGAATCCGTGTCACCTGTATTTTTAATCAACCCAAACTCATAGGTCCACCAGGCAAAATTCTGTAGTCGCTTTAAATTATGTGCCACCAGGTCTGGACCCAGCCCTCGCTCATCTTTAAGAATCTCGTCCCCCAAGGAGCCAATTTCCCACATAAAATCTGCATATTTTTTATTCATAAGAAACGGAATGTGGCCTTGGATATCGTGAAAAATATCCGGCTCTGGAGTATATCCCTCATCATTTTTAATATCAATACCAGCATATTTTTCGGCAAAACGAGGTGACTGGCGAATAATATCTGTCACTGGAAACTGTCGTTTTTTATTGATATCAAAAAACAATTCTTCATCAAGAAATCCGGCCACAGAAATCAATGTCCATCCAGTAGAATTTTCAATCAAAGGAGAAATGGCTTCAAAATCAGGAAACATATTATTGGGTATTGGTAAAGATCGAAGTCCCAACAAATATTCCCGCGATGAATATTGGTCTAAAAGAAATTCCAGATTTTGGAATAGATCCGCCCATATGCGGTTTTCCAGGTTCAATACATTATCGTAATCTTGTGGTTTGGTATAATTGTCATTTTTACCAAAAATACGGATTCCCTCAATAGTGTTGGGAATAACATTTTTAAATAAATGATCGTATTTCGTAGATTGTGATACCATATTATAATAATCTAATGATTAGAATTTAAGAGAGATATCTATTCCATCCTACCATAGCCAAATGTAAGTGACTGCGCGATTCCTGCGACCAAAATCCATATCGGAGCGCAAATCACAATCAGCTCTCATATCAGCTGCATCGCGGTTGAACATGGTGTAGTCTTCACCATGGATCACCGCCTGAAACCGCCCGTCCTGCTCCCTGCACCACTCTCTAGTCGCATCTCGCAATTTTCCCGAACCATGCCCCGTAATAATCTTTATAGCTCGAATTCTGCCTTCAAAAGCAGATTGGCTAACGGTGGTTTCTAACAACAATATGGCACTCTCAATGCTATAATTTGAATGCCCAATATCAATGATCTTTAATTTTTGATTACGCATTACCGGCATCTATTTTACAATCTTTCCCCTAACTTTCAGATTCAATTTGGGGGAAATTTTATGCGAAATATTACTTTAGGCCGTACAGGCGCTGAAGTATCAGCAATTAGCCTTGGGACTTGGTCTTACGGAGGTGCCAACAAAAGTGGAAAATTACCAGTAGGCTGGGCAGGACAAACAGATAACGATTCAACAGCTGCCCTAAAGCGCGCCTGGGAACGGGGTATCAATCACTGGGACACTGCTGATGTGTATGGGAATGGCCGATCCGAACAAGTGATCGGTTCAATGTGGGGGTCTATCCCCCGCAAGGATATTTTTATCGCCACAAAGGTTGGTTGGGATCGAGGATATAAAAAGCATTGGTATAATATTGATGTCATGCGACAAAACATGGAGCGATCTTTAATTAATCTGAAAACAGATTGCGTAGATCTCATGTATCTTCACCACTGCAATTTTGGTGAAAATGAAGAATATTTTAATGACGCGATTGAAGTGATTCAAAAGTTTAAGGGCGAAGGCAAAACAAGGTTTATCGGTTTATCAGATTGGTCATCTAAAAAAATTATGCAATTCATTGAACGGTGCGATCCTGATGTAGTTCAGCCTCTAAGAAATGTGATGGATGACACTTATGAATCCAGTGGATTAAAAAACTATGTGGATAATCATAATTTAGGAATCTGTTTTTTTTCACCCATTAAACATGGCTTACTTACTGGTAAATACACTAAGCCGACACAATTTGAAGATGGAGATTTTCGCAGTCATGAAAAGGCCTTTAGTGATATGGAATTCCTCCAAAAAATGCTGGACAATAAAGCTAAGCTGGATGAACGATTTTCGGATCATCTCAGCCCTGTGATTCATGGTGTGGTGAATGCGCTGTTTTCAGATTCCCCCACGGGCTGTGCTCTTTTGGGTCAACGGAATGTTGACCAGGTGGAAGCAGCGGCGGCATTAGGGGACTTGCTTTCAAATGAAGATTCCGATTGGGTAAAAAGCCTTTACCAAACCAATTAATTGTCTTTCTCATCCCAATTCAATACCAGGGGTTTTGCTCTTGAAAAGGGCGTTTTTTCATCAAATCAGATTTCTGCACTTGAAGCTGAATTTGATCGCATCATTTCTCAAATACAATTCAGCGGGGAACCCATTAATGCCCGTTGGGGTAGTGAATTAACACAACATATTGAAAATCCTGATTCAGCAGTCATCCATACACATAATGTCCAAAGCTATTCCTCTATTATGACGGAAATGGTTCAACATGAAACACTTTTGGATCTTTCTGAATCTCTGATTGGTCCGGACATTATTCTTCACCATACCAAACTTTTTTTGAAACCCATAAAAAAGGGATCAGCATTCCCCCTCCATCAGGATTGGTCGTATTTCCCCACTAAAAAGAATTCCATGATCGCAGCGGTAATCCATGTATCTGATTCTACAAAAAATATGGGGCGCTTCCGGGTTATTCCCAAATCACATAAAATGGGGAAAATAGAAAATTCTGATGGCCATTCTCGAGTGCCAGAAATTCACGATAATTATACTTTAGAGTCTGCAGAACCTGTAGAAGCAAAGCCGGGAGATATCCTGTTTTTCCATTGTTGTACAATTCACGGTTCCATGCCAAATCTATCCGATAAACCACGAAAAACGATCTTGATCCAACTCTATTCAGGAAAAGACAAGGTTACTGAAAACAATCAACATACCAATGTTCAACTGGTATTACGAGGTTGGAATTATCACGCTACCCGAAATTCAGTAAGCGCAATAAAAAGCTAGTTTTTTAAGAACGTGCTTGTGGCCCATCCCGCCAACATCGCCAATAATACAGATGGCAGCATTACATCTAATTTATTTATATAGGCTTCAAGCGTTGAAATATTGGGCACCACAAATTTGAAAAAGGGGATACACAAGAATCCTGTAACCATAGTGGCGATAGCCCCTTTTTCAGTATAATCATTCCAGAAAATAGATAAAATAATCACAGGACAAAATGTAGCGGCAATCCCGGACCAACCAAAGATCACAAACCAAAAAACAGTACGGGTTGGGGACAAAACTGATACTGCTAAGGCGACACCTAAAGCCAGAATTGCCAGGATCAGGGTAACTTTTTTGGATAAACCCATAAGCTTTTTTTCATCTATCCCCGGATGGAGGATCTGCTGGTAAAAATCACGGGTTACGGCACTGGAAGCCACAACCAAAAGTGAATCAACCGTGGACATGACAGCCGATAAAACTGCTGCAATGTAAATCCCAATAATCAGGGTAGGCATTACTTGTCCCAGAACCAATGCAAGAACATTTTCTGCAGCATTGCCTAAAATCATTTCCGGATTTTCTCCCGCTTCTGTAAGCATATATCGTCCTAGAATCCCAATGGCAACCGCAGACGTGTCTGTCAGTAAAGTATAAAAAAGAGCAACCCACTTCCCTTTCTCGATCTCGGCTTCATTTTTGATAGCAATGAATCGTACGTAAACCTGGGGTGATCCCATGAACCCAATCCCAATAGATAAAAGTCCTAACACTGCAACAAAATTTATGAGCGTTAATCCCCCGGGACCCCATATATCTAGCAACCACGGATCAATGGACCGCAAACCTTCTATAATAGATACGTCTCCCGATAAACTAAAATAAGCAACAACCGGCAGAAGCAGAAGCCCCACAAACATAAGCGAGCCCTGGAAAAAATCAGACCAGGCTACTGCAAGAAATCCACCGGAAAAAATGTACATGACAACAATTCCGAAACCAATGGCAATGCCGGTGTAATAATCAAGTCCAAGAAAAGACTCAAAGGTTTTTCCAGTAATATCAATCTGGGCGCTCACATAGATCACCACAAAAAGGGAGAGTGCCGTAGCAGCAACAATCCGAATTGTGTGCGTGGTGGATTTAAAATGACTCACCAAAAAATCCGGGATTGTGATGGAACCATATTCGTCAGTCATGCGCTTGAATTTCCTGGCCATATATTGCCAGGAAAGCCACACACCTATGACTTCTCCCACAACGATCCAAAGAGCACTTACACCCATCATGGCGCCCATTCCCGTCACGCCAATCAGGAGCCAACCCGATTCTCCTGTGGATCGAGCTGACAGGGCGGCAATCCAATAGCCCAACTTTTTCCCACCTACATAATAATCAGATATGTTGGAAACACGTTTAGACGCAAAAAAGCCGATGCCCAAAAGAACAGCAAAATAAAGGGCAAGAACAATAAGTTTAAGAATCAAATATTATTGCCTTTCGACGGAAGCAATACTTTCATGGTAGGATAAGGAATTGAAATATTATTTTCGGAAAATTGTTTATAAATCTCTGTGTTCACCGCATCTACAGTCCGGCCACGAATTTCAGGTTTATGAATCCAGAACAGGAGCTGAAGCTTCAGCCCGTGGTCGCCAAATTCACGGAATCGTACGCGAGGTTCTGGCGTTTTTAAAACATTTTCATTTGCCAGCGCAATGGCAACCAAAACATTTTTAACTTGATCTAAGTCTGAATCATAAGCCACATGGATGGTAATTCGTACCCGTTCGGTTTCACCGGGACCACCGCTTTCGTTCACAATTTTAGAAGCGGCAATAACAGAATTAGGTATGGTAATCTCAATATCATCACGGGTCATAAAGCGAGTGGATCGCAGTCCCATTTGTTTTACATAACCTCGTTCACCCGTGTCCAATAAAATATAGTCTCCTTCCTTGAAGGGTGAATCAGCCATAAGAAAAATTCCAGCGAAAAAATTGGCCACCGTATCTTTCGCAGCCAAACCTAAAACAACACCCAAAACACCGGCCGAAGCCAGGATGCCATTAATATTAATATCCCAACTTAAGAAAATAAAATAAATGCCAAACAGGCCAATGCCAATCTTTCCCAAATTATTAAAAAGTGGTAATGTTTTTTGTTGCAGAAGTGGGTTGGTTGTTTTCTTCGATGCCCATTCCATAGAGACCACTAGTACTTTCATCACAATGACCAGCCAAATTAAAATCGTGATTGTTTTAAAAATACCTACTAATGCAAAATCAAGATATTCCGGGAGTCCTGCCGTTTTAACCGCAACCGAGAATCCAATAAAAAGGATGGTGTAAAAAATAGGGCGATGCAATAACTGGAGTATCTGGTCATCGAGACTTGTTTGGGTTTTATCGACGACTCGTTTAAAGATTCGTGTAAAAATTAGATCCGTTATTTTTGCAGCAATCACAGCTCCCCAAATAATCAGAACACTCTGGAGGATTGGATTGGAAAGGGCTGCACCATAATTCTCTTGGAACCAACTCATCATAGCTCTAAATATAAAACAAGTCAGTGTAATATTATTATGTGATTAATAAAATGATGGGTTAGTTTTTGCGTAGAATAAAATCTATTTATTACTGCTATTAACATCCTATCAATCCATGAACGCAGAATAAAATAGCTTTTTATCAATAAATAATGAAAATAATATTAACACTATTTGGCTTGGCTCTATTAAATCACCAAACACAAGCACTACCTATGAATGATCTTTCCATTATTCCAAAACCAACAGAAACTCAAATCCTGAGTGGCACCTTTGAATTGGGAACAATCCAAGGCATAATCACGAAAACCAGGTCGGACGAAGAAAAACAAATAGCCAAATTTTTTCAGGAATATTTCAAGCCTATAGCATCCCTATCGGTATCCCAGTCTAAATCCAAACAGGGTCAAATCATTATATTCCTTGATGAATCCCTGGCGTTGCCTGAAGAAGGCTATGAATTGTCTGTAGGGAAAAATCATGGGATCGAATTAAGAGCCAGTTCATTTTCGGGTCTTTTTTATGGTTTTCAAACATTTCGGCAACTCTGTCCGGTGGAATTAGAAGAAGGAAAAAAGCCTGAAAATTTGCGTATTCAAAATTGCAAAATTGTTGATTACCCAACTTTTGGTTATCGCGGGATGCATCTTGATGTGTCCCGTCACTTCTTTGATGTGAATTTTATTAAAACATATATCGACATGATTGCCCTCCACAAAATGAATGTCTTTCACTGGCATCTGACAGATGACAATGGGTGGCGGATCGAGATCAAAAAGTATCCGGAATTATCTGAAAAATCTGCCTGGTGTGTGGATCGCACAGAAGAGCCGTGGAAAAAACAGTCGCCTATTCAACCTGGAGAAAAAGCAACTTATGGAGGATATTATACTCAAGACGAAATTCGAGATGTCATCCAGTATGCTTCGGACCGTAACATTCTAGTAATTCCAGAAATTGAAATGCCGGGACACACATCTGAAGTATTCGCAGCTTTCCCAAATCTTTCATGTAAGGGAGATACACTGCCTGTTAATCCCGGCTCTTATTGGCCCAATGAAGATATCTTTTGCGCCGGGAATGAAGATGTATTTGTCTTTTTAGAAAATGTCTTGGAAGAAATTGTTGAGCTTTTCCCGGGTCCTTATGTACATATTGGCGGTGATGAAGCACATAAAACAAATTGGAAAAAATGCCCTAAATGCCAAAAGCGCATTGAAGATGAGGAATTAAAAAATGAGCATGAACTTCAAAGTTATTTTATAAAGCGTATTGAAAAATTTATTTTATCAAAAAATAAAAAGCTGGTTGGATGGGATGAGATTCTTGAAGGCGGCCTAGCGCCATCTGCAACTGTCATGAGTTGGCGCGGAATGAAAGGTGGGATTGAATCCGCCAAAGCTGGACATGATGTAATCATGTGCCCTGTCAGTCATTGCTATTTTGACTATTATCAGGCCAATCCCGAGACGTCTCCTGAGGCGATCGGCGGTTATACAACCCTAAAGAAAGTGTATTCTTTTAATCCGGTTCCAGAAGAATTGACACAATCAGAATCAAAATTTGTACTGGGTGGTCAAGGCAACCTCTGGACAGAATACGTACAAACACCGGATCTGGCGCAATATCGTGTTTTGCCTCGAATGACAGCGTTGGCTGAAGTCCTTTGGTCCGGGCCCGGTAAAAATTCATATGATGATTTTTATGGAAGACTCTCCAAGCTCCAAAATCGGTTTAATAGTCTGGACTGGACCTATGCACCGGGAGCCTTTGTCGTATCCATACATGCAAACCAGAAAAGTATAGAATCAGAATTTCAAGTTATACTCAGTTCTGAAAAACCAGGAGAATCAATACGATATACCCTTGACGGTTCTGACCCAACACATCATTCAGATGAATATACTCAGTCATTTTCTATTACAGAAACAATAACACTCAAAACGGCTCTCTTTATTGATGGAAAGATGGTTGGGAAAATTTCAGAAAAATCATTTAATTTTCATAAAGCATTGGGGAAATCGGTTAAATATAATATTCCTTATAAACAAAAATATGCTGGGAATGGAGCAATAACTCTCGTGGATGGATTGACCGGAACTACAAGTCATAGTGATGGCTATTGGCAAGGATGGGAAGGCAAAGATTTGGACGTTGTTATTGATTTGGGTAAGCCGGAGTCCATTGAAAATATTTCATTGAGCTTTCTTGAAGCTCATGGTTCCTGGATCTTTTTACCGACAGATGTTATTGTTTCCTTTTCTAATGAAGGGAGTTCTTTTCAACATGAAAAGAAAATTTCTTTAAGTGATGGGGAAATTTTTGGTAAAACCAATCGGAAAGTTGTGGATATGCATTCTCTTAATTCATCCGGAAGATTTGTTCGAGTTCAAGCCATCAATCGAAAAACATGTCCAGACTGGCATGATGGCGCCGGAGGGAAAGCCTGGATTTTTGCGGATGAAATCGTTATTAAATAATCTTATAACGATTTTAGACCTTTGAAAGATTAACATGAAAAAGATCATTCATTCATTCGTTGCCATTGTGACCCTTCTGCTCATTTCCTTTGCATTGGAGCCAAGTTTTACGCCAAAAGGTTCGCTCTATATTTATAACGGAACAGTGATCACCCTGGAAGATGAGCAGCCGAAAGCAAACGCCGTTTTTGTGGACAAGGGAAAAATTGTAGCAGTTGGCAATGACCCGGAACTACGATTACATCTAAAAGAAACAACCAAACTTATTGATTTAAAAGGCGCTACCCTTCTTCCCGG
>JABHKE010000098.1 GCA_018692355.1 Fidelibacterota bacterium | reverse complement strand
TTGTTTTATTATATCGGGCGAAAAACGAACCAAACCCCAAAACGAGAGCAAAATAACCAAAAATAATTACCCAAAAAGAAGCCGATGTTTGAATAGCGCTATCCATTATCAAACTCCTTCAGGTTTTTTAAACAATGTTAAAATTAAATTAGCTGTCATGGCTATCATAATCAAACCGATTAATGTCGCAAACATCGTTTCACCTATGGCCGCGAATGTAAACAATCCATGAATTCCCATATAATAAAAAAATCCAAAAATAAGAATCTTATACCATTCTTTATGTCTGACTCTCTCAAGCTTCAACGATCTTGATCGGAGGATGATAAACATCCCGATTAAAAATATACCTCCGCCAACACCATATAAATAGATATAGGGTACCCAAGTTCGACTGAAATCAAGCATCTGTACTTTCCTTTAGTTTATCAAAATGTAGTTTTAGATTATCCCAAGTTTCCTTTAATCCTTCAACCATCACTTTTGTGTGCCCAACTACGGGCATAAAATTAGTGTCACCATGCCATCGAGGCACAATATGATAATGTAAATGTTCTTCAATACCAGCCCCACTAGCTTTACCAAGGTTTGCACCAAAGTTGAACCCTTCTGCGTTCATGGTATTTTTCAGAATATTCATAGATGCATTTGCTAATTCCATAATTTCCAAATTACAATCCTTTGATAATCTGTTGGTATCTGCAGTATGATCATAAGGGGAAATCATGAGATGACCATTCGAATATGGATAAAGATTCATTAGAACGAAGGACTTGTTTCCACGATATAATATGAGATTATTTCGATCATTATTAGATTGTGATTTTTTACAAAATATACATCCATCTTCTTTTGGTGAACGGATATAATCAATCCGCCAAGGAGCCCACAATCTTTTCATGGAAGATAGTTAACCTGAAACATGCGAAACCAAAAATATGTCATCAATTCCATCATGATTCATCATCATTTTTTCGATCTTTAATTACCTTGTTTTGCTGGTCTTTGGGCATTTTTTCATAATGGCTAAAAGATTCTGCATGAATTCCCCGTCCGCCAGTCAATGATCGAACAGTTGTTGCATAATTATATAATTCTGCTTGCGGTACTTGGGCTTTAATCACCTGGAATTTACCATCAGCGTCCATTCCCATAATCTTTCCACGTTTACCAGAGATATCTCCCATAATGTCACCCATGAAATCTTCTGGAATAGTTACTTCAATATCCATAATTGGTTCTAATAAACAAGGTTTTGCTTCAAGGAAGGCCTCTCGAAATGCATGTTTTCCGGCAGTTTGAAATGCAATATCCTTTGAATCAACTGGGTGCATCTTACCATCATAAAAATTTACTTTTAGATCCACAACCTTACATCCTGCAATTATTCCATCCGCACAGGCAGTTTTTACACCTTTCTCTACAGAAGGAACAAAAACACGGTCCACATTTTGTCCTACTAGAGAATGGGTAAATTCTACACCGTCACCTCGTTGTTTAGGCTCAATACGCATCCAAACCTCAGCGAATTGACCTGAGCCACCTGACTGTTTTTTATGCCGGTATTTTGCTTGGCCATTTCCCAAAATTGTTTCGCGGAATGGGACTTTTGGTTTTTCTAATTCAATTTCAATTCCAAACCTACGTTTCAATCTTTCAGTTGTAACTCTTAAGTGGAGTTCTCCTTGTCCGGAAATAATTGTTTGTTTTACTTCGCTATCTACACGATAAATAAAGGTCGGGTCTTCTTCGTGGAGAGTAGCAAGTCCAATGGCAAGTTTTTCCTCATCTCCTTTTGCTGTTGAAACAATTGCTGCATGAATATTAGGATTGGGGAAATTCATAGGTGGTAATGTGACATGTTTCCCTGAACATAAGGTATTTCCGGTATGTGTATTTTTTAGTTTAACTACACCGGCAATATCTCCCGCCGATAATTGATCTACTTGAGTTCGATTTTTTCCATTCAAGATAAACATTTGACCAAATCTCTCGTTGGTATTTCGGTCAGAATTGTAATAGTCAGTTCCTACTTTTACCTGACCTGAATACACACGAAATAGGGATAATTCTCCAGTGTGTGATTCAGTCATCGTTTTAAATATTTGGAGAACTGTTTCCGATCCATTTAAAGAAACTTCCACTTCGTTTCCTGACTCATCGTGGGCTATCACCATTTTACGATCATCAGGTGATGAACCATATTTACTAATAAAGTCACATAATCGAGCAACACCAATATTGGATGTTGCTGATGTACAAAATAAGGGGATAAATGTTTGATCTTGTATCGCCTGATGGATTCCACCTCTCATTTCTTCTTCAGAGAGGCTTCCTTGATCAAAGAATTTTTCCAAAAGAGAATCATCAGATTCAGCTACATATTCAATCAATACCTCATGGAGTTCTTTTACTTTGGCTTCAAAATCTTCTGGAAGTTCACTTTCAGACATTTTTCCAGAACCGTCGTTCACGTACGTAATTAATTCTGTACGTAGCACATCTATATTTTGATTATATCCGGGCCCTGCATTAACAGGCAGTTGCATGGGGAACACATTATTTCCGAACCGTCGCCTAGCTTGAGCCAATATTTCGTCAAATCGCGTGTGTTCCCTATCGAGTCCATTGACGACAAGCATTTTTGGGATACCAAGTTTTGTCGCCTGATTCCACATAGTTTCTGTTCCCACTTCAACACCATTAACAGCATGGATGGTGATGACTGCTAGATCAACAACGTTTAATGATCCAGTTGCTTCTCCAATAAAATCAGAATAACCTGGCGTATCAATCATGTTAAATTTTTTGTCCATCCATTCCAAATGGAGCGGTGTGGCATGAATGGATATTTGGCGAGTTTTTTCTCCTGGATGATAGTCGGATATTGTGGAACCGTCTTCGATTTTCCCAAGACGGTTAGTCTCGCCGCCAAGCATTAACATTGATTCTGCTAGGCATGTTTTCCCAGCAGCACCATGTCCCACAATTGCAAAGTTTCTAATATCTGATGATTGATAGCGTTTCATAAGTTAGCCTCTTTCAAGTCATATAATGTTTAAAGGAAGGGTGTGAAGTGTAACCTCACACTTTATCTAAAATCAAGAAATTTAAAGAGCGAGAGAACGGGTGTTTTCGATAAAGGCTCTTAAGGCTGGAATCATATAAATATCATCTAGATTATATTCTAGAAAACTAGTTGCAAGAATTTTTAATCGATGTTCAATTGGTTTCATTTTATTAACGACGATTACAGTTTCATCTTTCACAATACAAATTCCTCCAGTGAAATTCCCTTTCCCTTTTATTATTTTTACACCAAGTCGTTGGCCTAATTCTTCAAATTCAGAATAAAGTTTCTCTTTTTTCATCAGATTAGTTCTTGATTACCACTATTTTTCAAAAAATCGACTAATTCTTTTACATCTTCAACTTTATCGCGGGGAACCACCAACGTAGCATCTTCAGTATTAACCACAACCAAATTACTAACGCCTATGACCGCTGTAAATTTTCCATTGGATTGAATTAGGTTATTTTTCCCATCTAACACCTTCCCATTCCCTTGGATGATATTATTGTCAGCATTGGAAGTCAAAACATCATATAATGCGTTCCAGGATCCAATATCATTCCATTTGAAATCACCACTCACCCCATAAATATTTTTTGCTTTTTCCAACAGCCCATAATCAATGGATTCTGGTTCAATTAAATCCCATTGCTGTTGAAATGATTTACCTTTTTGAAGTCGTGGTGCAATTTCATTGAGAGATTCCATCAACTCGGGCATATATAAATCCATCGCAGATAAAAATGTGCTCACCTTCCAAAAAAACATACCTGCATTCCAAACAAAATCTCCGCTAGCTACAAATCGTTTTGCCAGATCTTTGTGAGGTTTTTCAGCAAATGTTTTTACACGATGAGCACCCAGATAACCTTTTTCATCAGTATCATCATATTGTATATATCCGTAAGCGGTAGAAGGGCTTGTGGGACGAATACCAATTGTTATCAAATTTTCACCTTTTTTTGCAATACGATCTGCTGTGTTAATGGCCTTTGAAAAAGCACGGTGTCCAACAATTAAGTGATCTGCTGGGAAAACGCCCATAACAGTATCTGGCTCAGTTAAACCAAGTAACGCTGCAACTAGTCCAATAGCTGGAGCAGTATTTTTACCCGAAGGCTCAGCAATAATATTTTCTGATTTTACGCCCGAAATTTCTTTGATGACACTATCTTTAAGATCTTTTCGAGTAATAATATAGATATCGGTTACTTTTTTAATCTTAAGAAGTCGATCTACAGTCATTTGTAACATTGACTGATTTCCAACAATTTTCAAAAGTTGTTTCGGTCTGTTATATCGGCTATAAGGCCAAAATCGGGTACCGCTACCTCCCGCAAGAATTACACATTTCATTTACGGATGCTGCTCCAATTTTAAAGAATTGAGTTCAAGATCCCAGTTAGTTCGAATATTGACCGTGTCAGGATAAGTATAAAACCATTCAGATGGTTTATATGGGTCTACTCTTCCGTAAGAATACCGATCATTACCATCTGAATCTTGAAAAAAGAATAAAGAATAATTTCCTTCAGGTAACTTTTTCATATCAAAATTTCCATCCGAATTTACAACAGATCTAAATATGCTGGGTTTCTTTTCCATTGAAGCAATTTCGGCAACAATTTTCGAAGACAATTTTTCTGATGATGATCCTATAAGTCTGCCATATCCCTGATAATCAGAAGTTTTAAAGGAAATAGTTTTTACTGAATCTTTGAGTGTTTGTCCAAAAATTGGATGAATTTCATCACGAAGCAATAATATTTTATAGGAGGTTCTAGGTGTCCAGTTTTCCAATGGTATAATTGTTGAATGTAGTGGCGTAATCCATGCGGAATTGAAAGGAATAGAAATCGAATCTTGCATCAATGCGAATGAATTCTGGCTTTTCTCAGAGTCAATCAAATTTGAAAAAACAATTTCAATTGGAATGATATTATCTTCTTCGATTGAAAGCACAAAATTCTTGGTGGGTGCTTTTATCGAGAGATTTGTCGTATCAATAGATGTATCTACTCTTAATTTAATCAATCCAGAATCTATAATGGTTTCTTCGCCTTGCATGATTCCATTTGTCAAGATAGTGACATATTGATTTTTATCTAAATCCGAAAAAGTAAGGTGAAGTTTTGTTCCATCCAATATATTCAGAAATTGACTTGGCTGATGTATTGATGAATCTTCATAAATTGCATGTATTTTTACGGCTGACTCCCATTCTGTAATATTCTCTGAGAAAGAAATGGTACTCCAATTTCCAGTTTCCCATTCTGCTTGATTCATCTTGATTCCACCCATGTTATTTGGGATCCGAATATTTTGTCCGGTTATTTCTTTTGAATCATCAATTTGAATTAATGGATTCCATGGTATTCCATACACCGTCCTATCTGAAGAAACAGGTGAACCTGATGCAGATCGATCCACTGCCATTAATCGATAATTACCATCCGATAAATATCGAAATTTATACTTTCCACTATCAGAAGCATCCACCACATAATCTGGGATACGTTGATAAAATTCTGTTAAATCCTTTTCATTTTGAACCTTCCAAAGATGGATTGAAGAGGGTTTATCATAAGTTACAGTTCCAGAAATCTCTCCTTTGTCAATTTCATCACCCGTCGTAAAAGCAACTTGAATTCCCTGTGCAAGAGCAACCTTATGTTCATCTTTTAAGGTTCTGTCAATGGATATTATATAAGTTTGGTTTTCAATTAAGGTGTCCGGGAATTCCACAAAAATTCGTCTACCTTTATAAATGATTTTGGGTTCTTCAGGCAGTGTCGGTAATACATGAATAGCTTTTTCTATAGAGTTGGCATCTACAAATTCTGAAAATATCAGTTCTACCCGGTTACTTTTAAAATGTATGGACCCACCACTTGGAATGGTCTGAACCAATTCCGGAGGTGTTTCGTCCTTGGGTCCACCCGAAGGTCCCTGAATCGCAGCACAGGAATACACAAGTATAAGTGTTGTAATTGATAGAGTTTGATTTAAATAATGTATTTTGAAATCCAATTTAAATATTTTTCAATTCCAAATTTACAGGAATCTCTTTATTAAATGTCATATCAGTTTCGGATACATTTAATGTAATACACCATATTTTTACTCCTGCATTATTTGCTTTCAATACAGCGTTCGCCAGTTTGGGATCTCGTTCCCACATTGGGCGAAAAGAAATTGCATCTGCCCTTTGACACACAAACAATATTCCGGCTCCTTTTCCTTCTTCAACTAGTCTTTTTAATTCCAAAGCATGTTTAGTACCACGATCTGTTATAGCATCCGGGAATTGTGCTACTCCATTTTCTACAAAAGTAACAGATTTAACTTCTAAATAAAAATCAGCCCCGGTTGGATCTTTTAATAAAAAATCGAACCGGTGTCTACCAACTGCTATTTCTGGTCGTACAAGTGAGTAATCCTTAAATATCGGAATTTCATTTTTTATTAATGCTTCCTTTACAAACCTATTTGGTAATGCAGAAACTAATGAGATTAATTGTCCTTCATGATTCACCATAATAGTAGAATATTTTGTTTTTCTTAGTGAGTTTTTTGGTACTGCCCTAGCCAAAAGTTTTGCGCCAGGAAATAACAATTCTTTGAGTCTGCCGGGATCAGGTAGATGACTTCGATGAATTTCATCATCAATTTTAATCATCGTTATAAAACGATTGGGCCGTTCAACAAATATTGCAGGAATGAGAGGTCCTTCGATTTTCATGGAATAATCAACATAAAATAAGGTGGAGTTTATTCATGAAAGAACCTATTACCACTCCCAATATTTCCAATCTCTGAACTTGTCGAAGCGAAAGGGAATTAATTAAGGTTTCTACGTTTCGACAAGTTCAACGATAGAAACTGCTTTAAATGAAATCATTAATCCAAACAGAATATAATTTTGTATTATATAATATTTACCATATTTTCTACTATAAAATTTTAACTTTATAGAATTATTAAATGAATATTGACCAAAAAGACAGACAACTATTAGAAGCGCTTCAATCAAATAGTCGGACGACCAATGCTGAACTGGCAAAACAAGTCGGCCTTTCACCTTCCAGTACATTGGAACGAGTAAAAAAACTGGAAGCCAGTGGAATCATTGATCGGTACATCACACTTTTAAATCCACGAAAAGCTGGGTATACCTGTTTTACATTTGTGGAAGTCAAACTGGCTCGGCATGGTGAAACACCGGTTGAAGATTTTTTCAAATCCATCGCAAATATGTCGGAAGTCTTAGAAT
The DNA here is from genome assembly GCA_018692355.1 of Fidelibacterota bacterium. Lineage (GTDB taxonomy): Bacteria > Fidelibacterota > Marinisomatia > Marinisomatales > UBA1611. The sequence goes on along the minus strand of JABHKE010000098.1, from coordinate 2,912 downwards.
GCCATCACATTACAGGGGAAGCAGATTTTCTCTTGAAAGTGGCAACTAAAGATATTCCAGCTTATGAAGAACTTATTCTCCATCAACTTTCAGCTTTGCCAAACGTTCAGAATATGAAAACATCCGTTATTCTTTCTACTTTTAAGCAGGAAACACAACTGGTGGTTTGATCATGGCACTCGTTCCTTCCTATATTCAACGACTGGCGAATTACAAGCCCGGCAAACCCATTGCGGAAGCACAACGAGAACTTGGAATCCAAAATTTCATAAAACTTGCTTCCAATGAAAATCCTTTGGGGTCTTCTCCAAAAGGGTTGGCTGCTATTGAGCATTCACTGACAAATCTCCATCGCTACCCAGATGCCACCGGATATGAACTACGCACTAAACTGGCCAACCGATTCAATGTAAAAATAGACAATGTAGTCTTGGGCTCCGGATCGGAAGGGATCATGTCCACAATCATGCGCACATTTTTACTCAGCGATGATGAACTCATCAGCGCCGCCAATTCGTTCATCGGATTTCGTGTATTGGCCAATGCTTCGGGAAGGCGCGTCCATTGGGTTCCAATGAAAAACTATTGTTACAACTTGGAAGCCATGGCAGACAAAATCACCGATTACACCAAAATTATTTATATTGCCAATCCGGATAATCCCATGGGCACCACCATCACCCGTCAAGAATTTGATGAATTTTATAAACATGTTCCGGGGCGGGTGCTCATTATTCTGGATGAAGCCTATTACGAATTCGCCAAAGATTCGCCGAATTATCCCGATTCCATGAGCTACCGTTATGATAATGTGATCACTCTACGAACTTTTTCCAAAGCTTACGGTTTGGCCGGCGCCCGCATCGGCTATGGATTTGCCCATGATTCATTGATCCAAAATTTGATGAAAGTAAAAGTACCCTTTGAGCCATCACTCACTGCCCAAGTTGCAGGGCTGGCTGCATTGGATGATGAAGCATTTTTAGCTGAAACATTGCAAGTAAATAAAAAAGGAATGGCCTTTTTAAAACAGGAATTCGATGCCCTTAATATTCATCAAGTTCCCTCCGAAGCTAATTTTATTACCACTGTTTGGGATAGTGAAGAAAAAGCATCACAATTGACACAATCGCTTTTAGAAAATGGTGTCATTGTACGGCAACTTACTGGATTTGGTTGGCCGAACTGCATCCGCATTTCTGTAGGACTGGAATCAGAAAATCAAAAATTTATTGACACTTTAAAGGATATATTATGAATGAACTTAGCTACTCAATAAATGGCTTTGACCATTGCGAACTGTATGTGAGTAATGCCAAACAAACAGCCCATTATTACCGTACCACTATGGGATTCCAGCCCGTGGCCTATCGCGGATTGGAAACAGGAAACAGAGAAAGTGTTAGTTACGTTTTGAATCAGAACCGGATCAATTTGGTGATTACATCACCCTTAGAAAAAGATACTGAGATTGGTGCCCATATTGATCGCCATGGGGACGGAATGAAAGATGTAGCATTTACAGTGGATGATTCTGAATTAGCCTGGAAAACATCACTTGAGCGTGGAGCCATAAGCGCTATGGAGCCTAAAGAAATAAAAGATGGAGATGGGGAAGCAGTTGTATCTGCTATTGAAACTTTTGGAGATACAATCCACACATTTGTAGAACGAAAAAATTATAAGGGTTCTTTCCTCCCCGGATTTGAGGCCAATGATCTAGGGCTCAAATCTGAATCCACAGGATTGGTGCACATTGACCATGTAGTTGGGAATCAACCTGATGGCGAAATGCAATCTGTTTGCAATTTTTATGAAAATGTTTTTGGCTGGCACCGATTCTGGAGTGTGGATGATAAAGACATTAATACCAAATATTCAGCCCTGCGGTCTATTGTCATGGCAAATGATAATGAGATTATAAAAATGCCAATCAATGAACCAGCGGACGGTCTCAGAAAATCACAAATTCAGGAGTATATCGATTATTATGATACGGGCGGCATTCAGCATCTTGCCCTGTCCACGAAGGATATTATTTCTACAGTGCGCATGATGCAAGCCAACGGTGTAGATTTTTTGCCTACACCCAGAACCTACTATGATACGTTAAATGATTGGGTAGGACCCATCGATGAAGATATTGAAACGTTGGCAGAATTGGGTATCCTAGTGGACGTGGATGAGAAAGGATATATGCTCCAAATTTTTACGCAACCCTTACAAGATCGCCCCACCCTTTTCTTTGAGGTCATCCAGAGAAAGGGCTCTAATAGTTTTGGGAAGGGAAATTTTAAAGCTTTATTTGAATCAATTGAAAAAGAACAAGAAAAAAGAGGAAATTTGTAAATGAAATTTGTAACCTACATGCTAGATGGCAGTACTCAACCGAGATTCGGATTTAAAAAAAATGAATATATTATTGATGTAATTCGTGCAGCCATTTGGGCAAAAGAAACCCAATCTGATCTCAGCTTTCTAGAGATCCCTTCTGCCTTAAAAAAAGCATTAGAGAATTGGGATACAAATTTTCTAAAATTGAAAAATTTAGATGCTTCCTTGCCTGAAATGAATATTCAATCTCATTCCGGTGGTGGAAAGCCTATCGCTATTTTGGAAGAAGAAGTTCAATTGTTTTCACCCATTCCAAATCCCCAATCTTTTCGGGATTTTTATGCTTTTGAACAACATGTTCGTTCAGCGCGAAAACTCCGGGGATTGGACATGCATCCCGATTGGTTCAAAATTCCTATTTTCTATTTTTCAAATCCTGCGGCGCTTTATGGGCATGGTGAAGATGTCCCTTATCCACGTGGCACAGAAGAATTGGATTATGAATTGGAATTTTCTGTAGTGGTTGCCAATGGCGGTTCAAATATCGCTCAAGAAGATGCAGATAACTATATTGCCGG
>JABHKE010000114.1 GCA_018692355.1 Fidelibacterota bacterium | reverse complement strand
TTAAAATTCCAGTCCAATAGCGATCTGATTGGTCTGTTTCAATACATCATAATTCACGTAGGCGTAATCCACACGTAAGGCCATTCTGCCAAGACGCAGGTTTACACCCACCCCCGCACTGAACCCTGCTGTGTCATGATTTATATGGGTGCCGGCACGGATAAATGCCAGGTTTTCCCAGCCATACTCCATTCCCATACTCCCATAAACTATATAATCACTGGGCTTGATCCCATCCATACTCAAAATAAGTCTATGCTTATCGCTCTTCTTAAATGTGCTGTTGGGACCCAGTAGCTCATTTTCAATCCCTAACCGGAAAATAAGCGGTAAGGGGAACTTAGTGGTGATCCGTTCTAAACTCCCTTCCACATCTAAGGTGTCCGGAACCTGAACACCTAGATCCTCTCCTGCATATTCAACATCAGGACCAAAATTTGTAATACTCATTCCCAAAATGGTACCATAGATCCCTGTATTAAAGTTGGACCCAATATCATAGGAAACGGCCTGCATCCCTGTCTCTGCAATCTTATCCCTGATATAATTGATGGAACCACCAATCTTTAACCGGTCTGTTAAGGAACGGGCATAAGTGGCACGGGCGGCCATGGAGATCACACTAAAATCTTCACCAGTGCCATCCGGAAATAATTCTGTTGTTACTTTCATAGGACCACTGTCTAAATAGAAAAGGTGGAACCCTACAAAGTCCGAAGGTCCAATCCGTGTGCCATAGGTAAATACACCATGTTTAATGCCGGCTAAATAATTGACTTGAGAAAAATAGGCTTCACTCTTTTGGATAAAACCAATACTGGATGGATTATAGGGAATCCCGGATACGCCACGGCCCGAAGCCACATTAGCACCGCCCATTCCGATTGCTCTAGCAGAAGTCTCCAGCTTTAAGAAACTTCCTGCAGCAGTGGCAACCTTGGTTACCACATCAGGTATATCTCGGTATTGACCCAATACAAAGGATGTAATCAAAAACAGGGCTAGGGATAGATTTTTCATCGAACTACTGCGAATTTACCAACAAAGGAATCGTTAGAATTTCCCAATTGTTTTACATGAAATAGATAGAGTCCCGGTGCTACTTCCTGGTTATTCACGGTTCGCATATCCCACCATACATTTCCTGATTCTGCATTTTCGTGCTGGATGGTACTTACATGTTCACCTGTTAATGTAAAAATTTTGATGGTGCATTTTTCAGGTAAATTTGTAAACCTGATTTGTCTTAAGTGTTCATTTTCCTTGAATCCAGATTGTACCTTATATGGATTGGGAACCACACCTATATCACTTACATCACTAGCAGGCATCACTCCGGGATAAACCTGAACAAAATTCCGATCAAGTATGGTTGTGCCTTTTGAATTTTCAATAGAAGCATATCCATCCGGATCAGCCCATTTATCCGGATTTGAGTAATTGGTATCAACCACAGCTTCAAAAGTACCGTTTCCAATATCTTTATAAGTTGTTTTATAGGGTGGTTCAACGCCCATATCATACGCAACGACTGAATAGGTGTATTCTAAACCATCAGTGACATTGGTATCAATATAAACATAGCTCATTGTATCGCCATCAATGATCTTTGGAAGATCTGCAGCATCTAAGACTTCTTCAATATCAATCCCTTCTAAACCTGTATCATTTCCAAGGCTAAACCAAGGGAAATAGGGGTCTTCGCCATTAATGGCATGTCCTCGTTGCTGCAAGGGATCATCTATACAATCTTCGGGATCGCTGGAATAAATACAATGGAGCGAATCTTGTTCCGCAGACAGGTCGTATTGTTTAAAGGGACGCCAGCCGGCAAAAATACCATCTGTGTCAAAGATCATATCATTGGCTTCGCCCCAGGCACCTCCACCATCAAAACTTTTAAAAATTTTATATCCTTCAAAATCAGCATAACCCGTTACCACATCCCTGGCAGTTTCAGCCCTTTTATCCCAATAAACTCTGACCTCTCCCTGACCTGTTTCAGCATAAACGGTGGGCCTAGTCGGTGGTGTGAATCCTTGATATCGTGAATTATACATAACTTGAGCAAACCGTGCGTTATTAATCAAGTCACTTTCAGTTTGTCCAAAAATAATGCAGAAAGAAAATGGTACTTCCCGACCAACGGGTAAATCAAATGGTCCACAACTCATAATCAATACACAATCCAGACCAGGGTTATTCCGTAGATATACAGGCTCTTCCTTCAGCCCAATAACCGAGTCAAAATGAGGATTGAGTTCCGTCCCAAAATCCGTTCCAGGATTTTTTGTGTGAAAATGCCAAGCATTTTCATTCTCGCTCAGATTGGATGTATCCCCAACCATAAGTTTGTATAAAATTTCTTCTTTATTCCTTGCCACAGGGCAGCCTTCACTCCCTGCATAACACGGCGGGGAAGAATCTTCAGGGCGGGTCACTCCCGGTCTTTGAAACCAATCCACCCAATGCCAATCTGTCATTTTTAGGGGTTCGCCAGGAAAAATATCAATCGTACCATCTTGGTCAAGATCCACCATACCAGTTGCTTTGGGAGAATCCAATAATTGGGTAGCAACTACACCAAATTCGTTTCCTGGCTGGACCGTTGCAGAAGGCTCATCCAGTGCATACCCAAGGGCACCCGATACACCATCGTGGTCACCTATCATGGCCATACTGATAAGCATTCTTTCATTATTGACCTCAAACACATCCCAATAATATTTCATGAAATCATCATCGTTGGTATGATAAGCACCATTATAGCCACCCCAGTCACCCATTAGGACATCTGCATCCATATAAAATCCAAGCGCCATTCCACGATAGTCAAAACCTTTACCGCGGTTTAGCTTGGTTCCATCTGGCATAATCATCCCTTCTCCACAAATTTGATTCCCATCCTTATCTAAAACAGGATTTCCATCTTCATCTTCGGCACAAAAATCACCACTCTCATTTCTAACCTTTACTGTCACAAACATGATATCTTCTGCATAGGAGACACCATAAGAATGGGCGGAAGCCATGACACGCAGCCCCATGGGGTAGCCTGTTTGCTCATACGCATTGTTGGTATTGATATTATTGGCTCGGTGCGACCAGCGGTCATCGAATTCCATATATACATCCATATCGGATATAAATCGACCGGGTACATCCTCCCAGCAATCAGGATCTTTCCGGGATTGAGAACAACCGGGCAAATTTATATTATAATCCTTAGCCCACCATCCTGGCCAAAATGATTCCGTCAAACCTGTTTGTTCATTATACTTTTTTGGCCAAGTCTGGGAATACCCGGAATGAGCTAAAACAGGGTAAGTATCTTCACCGGAAACCCAAGGTGAATCCTTAAAAATATCCTCGACATTAAATTCTGATTGATGGGTATTTATCCTCGACATTGTAGAAGCGTGCCAGTCGGTTTTATAATCAGTACCGATAAAATGAGATTCTGCAGCATTGGCACCGTAATACACATAATTGTCATCGTCAGTCCATTCTTCCAAGTCTGGACCGTAATCATAAAAATCAAAACTACTTTCGCGGGTGATCAATTGAGGTCGCAGTGCCCAGGGATATATAAACCCAATCCGCGTACTTGAATTACCAGGATCCAATTCACCAAAAGTACTTAATATGATTTTATGGTTTTCATGATCAAACATGAATAGCCTATCGGAATCAAATTCTTCCAATGATGATTTTTCATTATCGGGAAGATAGACCCCTTCATCGTTGCCCAAATCAAAAAGAAGTCCCTTAAATACAGTGTCGCCGGAAGTTGGATACCAGGCTTCATAGGCATTGTTTGATGACCATAAACTATATTTTGGAATGCCTTCTTCATCTACAACGGTTTCAAGGATCTCCCAGGTGTAATTCGCTGTATTTGAATGACCCGGGACTCCTGCAATAAATGAAACTGCCGGCAAATAAGAATAATCACCCCAGATACCGGAAGGATGAGTATCCCAATTGATAAAAGTACCGTAATTGGTAACGGCTGTTTTGATACGTCCTTGATCTATATACCCTTTGGCACGGTCATTCATGGGATTAGGAGGGAATGGGTTATCGCCGATCTTTGCGGCGCTCGATTGACGAAATGGATCAATACTGGGCTTATGTTGCTGCACATAGGTCTTATCTATAGCAAGTAATGAACTCAAGAGTAAAATATTAAAAAGATTATTATATTTCATTTGGTTCAATCGAAATCGATGCGGACAAAAAAGTTAATTTCTCGAGGGGATGACAATCGCCAAGGCCTGTCATAATAAGCACTGGATTTATTTGCATATTTACCTTGACCACTGGGATCCGTACCGGGAAGCCCTACATAATCGGTATAAAAGGTTCCCGGATCATCAGGTTTACCTGTCATTGCATAAACATCGATGGGATTTCTTATATCCAGGACATTGAAAAAATTCAACCCTAAAGCAATTTTATGATTCATGACCATGAGATATTTAGAAAATGAAATATTCACATTCCTAGTACCAGGTCCCCGTTTTGAATTACGATTTCTCTCATCTGTCACAGGATCTTTTCCACGAAAAATGATGGGAGTATAAGGGTACCCGCTTTGGTAATTAGCAGTTAACCCCATCTGGATTCCGTATGGTAGAAAGGTGTAGGCATAGTAGGTTAAACTATGTGGCCGATCGAAATAAGTGGTAAACTCTTGGCTTGGGGCGTCTACATATTGTCCACTGATACTGGCCCAGGCATATTCGCTGTTTGCTTTGGAGATCGAGTATGAATATTGAAGCTGGGACCCAAATAATCTTCTTCGCCATTCAAGCGTTAAATCAAGTCCTCTCGCTGAGCCATAGTCTCCATTGACGGAAATTTGGTAGGAATAAACTCCGGAACGCTCATGGCTATAGCGTGTCATTTGGTCAAAGTCCCTAACCCACGCTGACAAAGTGTAGGCCCAACTTTCCCCCACTTGTACGTTAAAGCCCACAGAATAATCCTGCGTTCTTTCTGCGCCCATAGTTGCATTCCCAACCTGACCTTCTCCCTCCTCGAATAATGCTTCTGGATCTTCGAGTCTGTTTGTATTCAGGTAAATATTTTGATAAACCGGTGTTTGGTAGTATAAGCCATAATTAAATGTAAAGGTGGATTTGTCTGTAATCACATGGCTGAACCCAAGACGTGGACTAATCTTATAAAACCAACCAGATTGTTCTAGAAATACCTTTTGACGAGGAAGACCTGCAATATCGGAGTAACTCTCATCATCATCCCAGATATTATCATCATTCAAATCAGAATAAAAATATGGATTGCCGGGACTATAGAGTCCTAGAGAATCCTGCAAGGGTGGTGGTACACCCCAGATCTGCGTATTATAGTTTACCATATCAATCCGAATTCCATAATTAATCACCATCCAGGGTACTTCGAATGTATTTTGGACATAAGCCGAAAATTCTTCTGGTTCACGAAATTCATCCCATTTACCATTCTTATTTGCATCTGTAAACTCTTCACCTTTATCCCAGCGGCCGTTACCTTCACCTTCGTCCGCTTCTAAATAGTCAGAATCTCCAAGAACCTTACCATCAGGACCCGTATCTTCCCAGTATTCAGCAAATGTTTGTATAAAGGCACCAGCACCGAGCCATGGCTGCTGGACTTCATAAAAATTTAGCTTATGGTATTTATAGTCTATACCGGTTCTCACTTTCCATTTATCAGTGATCTGGGATGTAAGATCAAACCGTATTTCATCTGTAATAGCACGAGAATCTGCATAAAGAACATCGTGACCGCCAAATGTTCGGCCCTCATCCCAGGCAATACCACCTTCAGCGTAATTAGGCATATAGTAATAAGGATTTGAAGTCCCGGGAATAAAACTTTGATTTATTGGTGTATTAAAGTATCCTGGCGCATTTTGATAGCGAAGTTCTATAGAACGATAATCATAAAAAAGCTCCGGGTCTTCGTACATTTCCGGCTCAAGCCAATAGCTGCCATCTCGCTCGATTAAGGGTTTGATCAAATCTGGGCCATCC
>JABHKE010000205.1 GCA_018692355.1 Fidelibacterota bacterium | reverse complement strand
TCAAGGGCTGAGCAAAGGTTAAAATAGAAAAGGCGAGAAAAACAATTATATGGTTCATTGAATATTCCAATAGGATAATTAAAGAAAATTACAGGGTGAATTTAACAACGTCTTTGCAAGTGAAATACATCACAAAATTTAGAAGTTTAATAAAGGGTGTAGCCCGTGGGCTTTGTTTGTGGGGTGGGTCGCTAGATTATAGAAATTGGCCTATGAATAATCATTGTCTTTAAAAAACCGCAATGCTTCATCTCTTTGGGCTTTATTTCTTATTTTATTACACTTATCTATGATTTCTTCCCTGTCAAAAATATGCTCTTCAGGCTCTTTGCGTATGGCTTTAATAAAAGAGTGAATCGGGTTTGTCACTGCCTGATAGGTGAACATTAAAAATGTTTTATACAAATAGTATTGAATTGGTTCTGTGAAAAAATGGCTGTAGCTAATATTTATATCATATGAGTAGGTGTAATGAAACCAGTATGCGGGCATATACAGCACGTCACCGGGCTCCAGCCTGAGCGCTATTTCTTCCGTTGGGTCTTTATCGGTTACATAAAGCGGATTTGGGTTGAGAAGGCTTTTATATTTGATGGATTGAAACCGCTCACGTGATTTTGATATATACCATGTTTTATTCCCATATAAATGCATTATCAGACCTGAAATGACATGGGCATGTTTAGAAAATGTACATTCCTTGGTGCTTAAAAACAGTGTGTTTTGTCTGGATGTTTTACCAAATGATAACAAATAATCAAACAGGTGTTTTTTGTTTCCCCTTACCTGTTCCAGATAGTGTGTATCTATGTTTTCCTTCAGCTGGTTGCCAATTTTAGTGTTTGCCCTTAAGCGATATTTTTTGCCCTGATTCACTTTGCTGATTAACTCTGACATGGACAAGGTTTCTTTATCTGACTTTTCATTAAGAGCAATCACATCCTGGTTGCTGAAATGTCTTTCCAGATAGTTTAAATCTATATTGCTGCTGAAGGCATTTTTTATAACAAAGGGGGTTTTTTCATTGTTAAAATAATCTTGGATTTCATTAAGATCAGTTGTGTGTTTAAAAGTTTGTATTTGGTCTATTTTTTGTGTCATCTGGAGAATCTGCTAAAATTTGAACGTGGGATTAGTCCAAAATATCTGGCCCAAATAAGGGATGGTAATTTTCTGATGTATATAATCTTTTAACTGTAAAACCTAAAATCTTTAGATCCACATATTGACCATTAAAAAATGGGCTGTGGTGGGTGCGGACATCCACATTAAATATGCCATTATTCGCAGGATAATAGCGAACACCTGCATCAAAAGCCATGTTGAGTGGGTTTTGAATATCTGCACCCCAAAGATCAGAATAGGCTCCCATTACATTAAACAAATAGACATTTGCATCAACAATCAGGTCTTCCCTGAAATGATATGTAATTGTATTTGTGTAAGAGTTAATAGACATGGGCATCCCCTGAGAAAATATGAAGCTGGATGAAAAGCTTTGCTGATGCTCGAATCGCAGATCATCGAAGAAAGATTCATCATCCGATTCGGTGCTGAAATCTTCCAGAATTCCGGGGCGAGTACTGGTGGGAATATCTGTCCTGAACTGTCCCAGTGCAATAGAAATGGTTGCAACCCACAAATAAATTGTATAAAATTTTGTCATTGTGTATTATTATTTCAACAGGATCATTTTCTGTGTCTTAATATATTGACCTGTCTCCATTTTAAGGGAATATACACCGCTGGGGCGATTAGATGCATTCCAATTTATTTTCATTCACCAGTGTTTCAACCATATTATGGCTTTAACTCACTGAATAAAAAATTTCTTTTTTTCTCAAATGTCCAAGATTCCATAGCAACAATATTTTGACTACGACTAGCCAATATTTTGTGAACCATTGTATATCCGGCAACTGCGCTTCCTCCCATCCCAAGAATAAAGGGAAGGGCTCCAGTACTAACTTCGTTGCCGGGTGCGGTTGAACCACCCATTTTTTTCCAAATTAATCCACTAGGAATCACACCTAAACACCCGAAACAACCACCAGCCAGAATTGGCAAAATTGATTTTACAGAACCATATGCTGTAACACTATTAATGGATGAAATGGGAATTGCCGCCTGTCCATCGATGATAACATCTGTTTCCGTAACGCTCACAATGATAGGATAATGAATAATGCCATCAGCTGTTTGCATATTAATAAATGTGGGTTTATTGGCTGAAAAAACTTGGCAGGATAATAATAAGATTAAGAAGATAGTTCGTTTTTTCATTTTAGTTTTCCTTGGTCTTTGACTATCCTTTTTTGTCATTTCAGCAGCATTAATTTTTGGATTTGTGTAAAAGTACCAGCGTTCATTCTTAATAAATACACACCACTGCTGTGTTGGGATGCATTCCATTGAATATCATACTGGCCCGGTTCCAGTTTTTTATTCACCAGTGTTTCAACCATGCGACCGCTAATATCATAAACCTGCAGGGAAACGGCCTGCTGTATTTCTGCAGGAATATCAAACTGTATGGTTGTAACCGGGTTAAATGGATTTGGATAATTTGGCTTCAATCGAATCGATAACGGAACTGGCTCATCGAGAATAGATATCGTTTCGCCATCTAAATATCCAATTCCACAACTTATGGAATCAGGTGGGTTTATGTGACAGTGATCGTATACATCACAGCTTCCGGGAGAGAGCGGGC
>JABHKE010000082.1 GCA_018692355.1 Fidelibacterota bacterium | reverse complement strand
TGAGTACCTTTCCTAAAAACTCAAGCAATTTAACATTAGGGTTAGCAGGACGATAAACCAATCCTAAATCACGCTTAATTGTTTTCTCACCAAACGGAGAGACTACCAAATTCTTTTTTAACCCACGAGTGTGACTTCGTTGGGGAATAATTGACACGCCCAATCCTTGACCAACCATGAGGCTAATCGCTTCTAAAGAATCTAATTCCATTCTAGATTGAACTTTAATACCACGCTCTATAAGATTATTGTCTATTATTTTTCCAATACGAGTATTTTTTGCAAATTGCAAAAAAGGGCATTGAGTTAACAATTCCTTTTCTGTAAGACCCTCTGTCCCCGGTGATGATATAATCACCAAGGGCTCGTGGGCAAAAATATGCCACTTTAGGTCTGGGGATAATCTAACAAGTTCACTTACTATCGCTCCATCTAGCGATCCACTTTTTACTTTTGACATCAGTTCAATTGAAGTGTCATTTACAACATTAATCAATAATCTAGGATGAATTTTTTTCATTGAGGATAAAACATTTGGCATTACGCCCGTTAGTACAGAAGCGACAGTTCCAATTTTCAATGAACCACTGAATTTCTTTTCAGTAAATGATTGTTGAAGTTTCTCTACTTGATCCAATAATTGACGAGATTTTTTAACTAATAAAACGCCATTATCATTCAAAATTGGTGGTCGTTTACTTCTATCAAATAATATAGTATCGAGAGATTCTTCTAATGCTTTGATTTGAATACTCACAGCTGATTGGGTTAGTCCAATTTTTTCACCTGCAGATGCAAAGCCTCCACAGTCTGCAACAACCAAAAAGACTTCTAATGCTCTAAAATTCATATAATTAATATAAAATAAATTCAAGATGTTTAGAACAATTATTAATAAAAAAAATCTTGAACACTTCATCATCTATCTAATATATTTGGTAGTCTCAGCCCAGCACTCAAGCTCTAACAGATAGACCTGTTGCGGTTGAACACTTTCCACAACAAACCAAAGGAGACCTATATGATTAAATCTATCGTGATTTTAATTATCTTAAACATTAGCCTTATTCTAGGGCAAACAGTGTCCGGGACAGTTACTGATGAAAACGGTAACGGACTAGGTGGTGCCAATGTTACTGTAGATGGCACTAACATGGGCGCAGCTGCAGATGCAAACGGATCATATGCTATTAATGGCGTATCACCAGGTAGCTATTCTGTAACTGCTTCATTTATTGGCTATAGTTCGTCCAGTAATTCAGTAACAGTAGGTGACAACGGGGCTACAGCGAATTTTGCTCTTGCCATCGATGCTCTTGCAGCATCTGATGTTTTTGTAACAGGAACTCGTACTGCTGGCCGTACCGCAATGAAATCTCCATCACCTATTGATGGATTTAACGAACAAGATTTAAGGCGGCAAGGGAACGGTGATATGACTGAAACACTGAAGAATCAGGTTCCATCCTTTAACGCAACACCCTTAACCGGTGATGGCGCTGCATTTGTAAGACCAACTTCCATGCGCGGACTTCCACCGGATAACACTTTGGTATTAACCAATTCAAAACGTCGTCATCGTTCGTCTCTTATTTCACACTTTGGTGCAGCCATGAATGTGGGTGCCCAAGCTGTTGATATTGGTATGATCCCTAGCATTGCTGTTAAAAGACTGGAAGTTTTACGAGATGGCGCATCAGCACAGTATGGTTCTGACGCTATTGCTGGTGTGATGAACTTTATCCTTAAAGATAATTCTGAAGGTGTTGAATTCCAGGTCACACAAGGTACTTGGATGACAGCTGAAAATGGCCGTGGCGGTGAACAGGATATTACAGCCGCAGCTAATATTGGACTCCCTTTATCCGATAATGGATTTTTAAACATCAGTGCAGAATACTCTGTTCGCCCCGAATTATCTCGTGGTTATCAACACGCTTCTGCTTCTGATGGATATAAAGGTTGGGTAAAAGGAAATGATGTAACCAATGATGATGGTAAATATGTTGGAACTCAAGATACTGATGATTGGCAAACAGCCATGAACTGGGGCCGTCCAGAGAATAATGGCTTCCGTTCAGTATGGAATGCCGGTCTAGAAGTTGGAGACGGCGTTGAAGCATATTCATTTGGTAACTATGCAGATACCTATGGTGAGTATAGTTTTTTCTTACGTGCTGCAGAAAAATCTGGTGCTTTAACAGCAATTCCATTGAATCCAACAGATCCTTCAGAAGGTAATTTTTCCTGGGGCGATACATATCCTATTGGGTTTACACCTCGTTTAGAAGGACATGGAAATGACTTTAGTTCTGTACTTGGTGTAAAAGGGGATGACCTTTTTGGTTTAGGATATGACTTTAGCACCAGCTATGGTTCGAACTATCTTCATTATTACCTACGTAACTCATTGAATCTTTCATGGGGACCCAATTCACCTCATAACTTTGAAATTGGTGATCTTCAACAAGAAGAAACTAATTTTAATGCAGACTTCACCTATCCAATGGGCGATATTAGCCTGGCATTCGGTACAGAATGGCGTGAAGAAAAATACACCATGTACGAAGGCCAGAAGGAAGCTTGGATGGCTGGACCTTGGGGACAAATAGGAATGTATGAAGATCCGGTAGTTGTTGCTTCTGCAGAAACAAACAATCATGAATTCTGGACAAACTCAAACAATCAAAGGTTTTATATTGTCCCTAGTACCGGAGGTGATGATAAACCTGATACTATTAAAGTAAATTATACCGCTCCCGGTCTAGCAGCCAACGGTATGCCGGGAACAAGCCCGGATGCTGCAGGTGCATTTGCTCGTACAAATACAGCCTTTTATGTAGATGGTGAATATGATATGGGTGACCTTTTAGTTCAAGCTGCTTTCCGCATGGAAGACTTTTCTGATTTTGGATCTACATCCAATTTCAAAGTTACAGGACGTTACTCTCTGGGTAATCTCGCCACACTTCGTGGGGGTTATTCCACTGGGTTTCGTGCGCCAACACCTGGTCAGTCTAACTACACAGGTACTGTAACATCTTTTGATGGTGTTACAGGCATGCAAATCCAAGAAGGAACCCTAAAACCAACACACGATCTTTCAAAATCAATGGGTGGTGCGGCCTTGGGCCCTGAAGATGCTGTGAATTTGAGTGCAGGTTTTACCACAAGCATGATCAGTGGTTTGAATCTGTCTGTTGATTATTATCAAATTGATATAACCAACAAGATTATCAAATCACGCTCTTTAGCAGTTCCGGAAGGAAGCGGTTATGATTTTGCAGAATTGGCTTTCTATACCAATGCTTTGGATACAAAAACATCCGGTATTGATGTAGTTGCAGATTATACAATGGGCAATACCAATATCGGCTTAGCCGTTAATTCAAACACAACTGAAGTTGTGACTCAAAGACAAATAAGCGGTGTTAATCCTGTTTCGGATGGTAATGTTCAAAATATTGAAGAGAACCTTCCAAGTTTACGTGTTGCTGCAACTGCTTCACACCAATTGAGTAATGCCCTTTCATTGATGGCTCGTGTAAACCATTATGGAGAAACAACTGATGAACGCGGAGATAAAGAAATTGTTGCCGCAATACAGTTAGTTGATATTGAACTAAACTATCGCGTTAGCGATAATCTCTCAGTTGTTTTTGGTGCAAACAATGCATTGAACACATTTCCAACTCAGATTAAAACACGGATGTCTCAGGGAATGCCTTACCCACGTCGTACACCTATTGGTTACCATGGTGGTATGATGTTTACACGTTTGACATACAACTTCTAATTTTTTGAAGTAATGATAAAAAAAGGCGGTGATTTTTCACCGCCTTTTTTGTTTACAAACTTAACTTTCCATAGTCATATTGAGATTGACAAAGAATGAAATAATCGCGTTTATCGGTGGAATTTCTTCATCGGAACAAAATTTGTGCAACAGCACCTGAGATTGACACGTTTCACTCACAATGACATGGCTGGGAATGATATAGATTAAAATGAATTCAGAAGATAAAAAGATGATTGGTGTTGTTGGGGGTATGGGGCCCTATGCAGGGCTCGATTTGGTAAAAAAAATATTTGATGAAACTGATGCCAAAACTGATCAAGAGCATATTCCGGTTTCTATGTTATCTAGTCCCCAAACTATTGCAGATCGAACAAAATTCCTTACAGGTGAATCACCTGAGAATCCAGCCATAGCTATTTCAAAAGTCATACATAAATTATATGCTCAAGGCGCCACAGTCATAGGCATGCCTTGTAACACTGCCCATGCTGATCCCATTTTTAATGAGATATTAAATCATATTCCAACTGAAATAAAATTTATCCATATGATTCGCCAAGTCGCAAATTTTATAAAAAACGAATACCCATCTTTTAAAAAGATTGGTGTTTTATCCACTGCAGGAACTTCTATTTCGAATGTTTACCAGAATGCCTTGGCAAGATATGGATTAACAGAATTAAAAGTATCAAGTGAAATTCAAAAATCCGCAATTGATCCTGCGATTTACAGTGAAACTTATGGAGTAAAGGCTTTATCAAACCCTGTAACTGAACAAGCCAAAAATGATTTTTACTCAGGGATTGATCATTTAATAAATGCCGGCGCAGAAGCAGTGGTTTTAGGCTGTACGGAAATTCCACTTGCCATAGGCGAACAAAGTATTAATGGTATCCCAATCATTGATTCAACAAAAATCTTGGCACGAGCTTTGATATCAGCATCTTCACCCCATAGTTTACTACCCGAGAATGACACAAAAAACTAATTCTACCTTTTCTCATTTAGAGTGCTCAAAATGTGGCGTAAAATATTCTAAAACCGAACTTCATAATTTGAGCCCCTGTTGTACTCTTCCTCTCTTTCCGCAATATGATTTAGAAAAAGCTAAATCTATTTTACATAAAAAAGACCTGAAGAGTCGTGAATCAAACATGTGGCGGTATGGCGAAATAATGCCGGTAGAATTTAAAGAAAACATAATCTCTCTTGGGGAAGGTTGGACACCATTGGTTCAGGCAAACCGATTAGGCGAGTTAAAAGGATTTTCAAATCTTTATTTGAAAAATGAATCAATTAATCCAACCGGTTCATTCAAAGATCGCGGAATGAGCGTTGCAATCTCCAAAGCAAAGGAATTTCATTTAAAAAATATTGCAATTCCTACCGCAGGAAATGCCGGCGGTTCTGCAGCCGCTTATGCCGCAAAAGCAGGACAAGAAGCTTTTATATTCATGCCAAATGATACACCAAAAGCATTCCAGGTAGAATGTGACCAATACGGTGCCAATGTAGAAATGATTGATGGCTTGATTAGTGATTGCGGAAAAATTGTGGCTGAGCGTAAAGAAAAAGAAGGCTGGTTTGATATATCAACATTGAAAGAACCTTACCGCGTAGAAGGGAAGAAAACCATGGGATATGAATTGGCCGAACAATTTAATTGGGAATTGCCAGATGCAATTATATATCCTACCGGTGGGGGTACTGGTTTGATTGGTATGTGGAAAGCATTTGATGAAATGGAGACTATGGGATGGATTGGCTCACATCGACCAAAAATGATCTCGGTTCAATCTGAAGGGTGTGCTCCAATAGTTGATGCATTTGACCAAGGATTGGACTGTGCGCAGCCATTTCAAAATCCGAAAACTTCAGCTTTGGGATTACGAGTTCCATCTGCAGTTGGTGATTTTCTTATTTTGAATTCTATAAGACAAAGTGAGGGTGTTGCT
>JABHKE010000204.1 GCA_018692355.1 Fidelibacterota bacterium | reverse complement strand
CCAATTCCCAGCTATATAAACCGGGGTCTGCACCATGGTACCATCCGGTGCGTCCATCTACATTGGTATATCGAATTGTGTCACCATCTTCCCCAATACTATAAGGAATCACTTTTCCATTTTCTGGATCAGAGATATCTTTATAGCCAGCTGGATGGCGCCATTCAAACCAGTTTGGATACCCGTCTTTATCATTATCCCGCCAGCGAACTCCCTGGAATTGATCTTGTGTAAACCTTGATGTCCTTATTGTATAAAATGTTCTTTGGGTCAAGGAGTGATTTACTTCAAAATTAAATCTATAAGTATCCCGAAAAAGTTCATTTCGCCCTTCATCCCAATACAAATACTCTGGATTAAAAGATTGACGATGGTTCCCAACCTGCCAATAAGCACCATGAAATCGGAGTTTATTCGTTAACTTGTAGGTCAATTTTGCAAAAACATCCCAGGTTTCATTAAATCCAAATCCGCGGAAACCTGCCACATTGTCCCAAGGATAAACAAGTGCTTTTTTATTATTTGAAATATTATCAATGTTTGCGTCTAGATCCGCATCGGTTCGATAAAAATAATCACCATCATGAAGTGTAAACACTCTATCATCAAATTCATAAACACTGTAATTATCTTCAGTTGTATATTGCCCCGAAATCCAGAAAGAGAGTTTGGGAATCCCTAGAATAGGTCCCCCAATACCAATATTCAGATCGTCATAACCACGGATGAGATCAAAGTTTTCATTTTCCTGGGTTTTACCCATGGCAGCATTGATCAAGGCACCAACCTGACTTGTTTCAAACTTGATATTATAGGTGATCTCTTTTCCACCCGAATTAGTGTGAAAGTTTGATACAGCAGACTGGGCATCACCATATTCAGCATTAAATCCCCCGGGCTGCCAGTCAAATTCTTTTACAGCAAATAAATTTAGCCTTGTGCCAGATCCGATGGAGCCAAAGATTGGATTCCGCAAATACATACCATCCATCATATATGCAATCTGTCCTGATCGACCTCCTCTCACATGAATTTCCTCAATACCTCGCTCTTCATGACCAGGAACTGATTTATTCCTACTTTCAACCTTTACCACACCGGATTGCAAAGTATATAGTTCAGTTAAATCACGAATAGGTAAGGCTTGAATTGCTTCTTTACTCACGGTAATTTTTTTGGATGTTGTTCCTCTCTCCACGAGAGCTTTCTGCCCTATCACCTCCACTTCCTCACCAGCAACGATTTCTTCCTCTAATTTGAAATTCAACCATAGAGTTTGATCCATGAGTACGCGGACACTTTTCATTGTTGTTTTTTTATATCCCATCATGGAAACGATTACATCATATTTTCCTACGGGAATGTTCAAGATTAGATAATTCCCATCCATATCAGAAGCTGCGCCCATGCTTAACTCTGGGAGAATGACATTCGCACCAGGAAGAGCAACACCATTTACATCTGTGATTTTTCCGCGGATAGTTCCATCCGTACCGGCAAGCCCAAAAGAAATAAGGAACAAGAATATGAAAAAATGTTTTGGTTTCATCATTCTGTTAACTCCATTAGATCTAGAGTTTGTATCCCTTTTTGAGTGCTAACACGAAAAGGCTCAAAATCAAAATCTGGGTGATTACCTATATCACGAAGTTCAATGGCATGAACAGGTTGAGTTAACTTTCTAAAAACTCCCGCACTAGGTGTTACATCAAGTGACGTTAATTCAATTTTATTCAAGCCAACCCATGCTTCATTATTTTCATCTGGAGGCCCATTTTGTGTCCAATCAGCATTATAAGGGTGTTCAGTCCAACGAATATATATTTCACTTTTCACTAGGCCTTTTTTATATGCTAGCCACGATTCTGTTCGTTGACCAAATTCAACACCGCTTCCCAGCATTGTCATTGTCATGATTTGGGTTACTTTAAAACATTTATTGAATGTTGTATCAGCCGGTGGACATTCGTTCCCATCTGACACAGTATCAGCAGTTGCAAGACATTGAAAATGACCATCACCAAGGGAGTCAAAAGTTTTAATAGCCGCAGGTACAGTCACGCTGTCTGATTCAACATCGTAACTTTTCTCAATAAAATAAACTGCAATATCGGTGGTATCGTAATAAGCGGTGTCCACATGCTCACCATCCCGCAGTGAGCCTTGATGTGTATAATAAAGAACTTCACTTTCAAGGTTTTGCCCACTCCAAAATCCGTTATTGATTTCTTTGGGCTGAAAATAGAAACCAACTGGCAGAAAATAAGATGGATAAACAACCTGGTTTAAATGTTTCGGCTCGTGGAAAATGTGGTAATTATAAAAACGTTCTGATCCACTCCCGCTAGTTTTAACCCATTCAGACTTCGTTATATAATAGTCATCTGATGAAAGTGATCCCCCATTAATATGGCCAACTTTTTCACGTGTAAACAGCGTAACTAACGAATCAATATCTTCCACATACTGCTGCTTAAGGTCATTGAATTCAATGGTCTCAATCAAATCAAAGTATTCTCGTCCCCAACGATCGATGATGTCATCCCCCAAATTAATTTCTAACAGAACGGCGGGATTTTCTGGATCAGTATAATCAACAATTAGATTATTGGGCTTATCACCTAAAACATAAAAATATTCTTCTAATGTTCCGTCTCCGTCAGTATCCTTTGATATATATTCTTCATCCAAGTCATAAATTTTATTTCCTCTATCACAAAATCCACCATCTGCATCTTCAGTAAATGTTCCGATACCAGCACAATCTGACTCATCATTCACTCGGGGTTCAGCATCATCCCAAATCTCATTACAATTCCGATCCTGATAGGGTTCACTGTTATTAAATACTTCATTTCCATTAATATCAAAATACGGTTCTTCCGGGTCCCATATCCCATTCCCCACATCTACAAACTCATATGCGACACTATATATAGAATCTTTATTATAATCTGCAATCGTATCATCTCCTGCATCGAAAAAACCATTATTATTATTATCTTCATATTCATAAAGTGCTTCATACTCCCCATCCTCATTATAATCCATAAGGGTATCCTCTCCCGCATCCCATTCTCCATTATCATTACAATCTGTATTGATCCTGAAGACAAGGGAATCAGCACTGAGTTGTTTTTTCTCAAATTCAAAATTTGAGATAAACCTTATCTGATCGTCCGCCAGGAAGACATAGTTTGTATCAAACCATTCAGAAGAATCAACAAAGAGCAGCCCTTCATCGATAAATGGCGTATCCACCACAGACCAATAAGCGCTCACATCAAAGGTGTCTGAAAAATATAACATGGTGTCCGCCTGCACCCAGTCAGAATTCACCAATTTATACCTCTGGAGGGATGGATCTGCCAAGAGATCCCATTCTAATTTTTCAAGGTTCTTGAATGAAGTTGAAGTCATCAGTACAGAGTCAGGTACTATGGAATCTTGGACAGAAAGAGAATCAATATAATGCCGCTCGGTAAATTGCGATTCATCAGATGGTGTCATGGGAACCAGATAGTTCTGGAAGGTACGGTATCCTAATTCCGGTGGAGTCTCTCCTGATGAAAGCTCATAATAATCAAGGTAATGCTCGAATGCGGCCATGAGGCTGGGATCATACCGGAAAAATTTGGCATCGATTTCATCTTCAAAATTGTAGAAATAATCGGTGATAGAACCTTGGCTACCTGTTAAGTCATCGTTCAACGTATTTCCGAAGGTATTACTATCATTCTCTTGGGTTGAATTATCTTGTTTTTCACAAGCCCAATGGGATACACCCATAACAATCAGAAATAATGGAAATAATTTTTTCATTGATATAATCTTGAATTCAAAAGAATATAGAAGATGGTAAATTAAGTAAGACTTATAGGATCAAGCCGATTTCCGTTTTCGACTATGTTTATATAGGGGCTCCTTACCTTTCAGGATCGCATCCTTGGTAATGACCACCCGTTCTACGCCTTCCATTTCAGGAATATCATACATAATATCCAACAAGTGTTCTTCCATGACAGACCGAAGTGCTCTCGCACCCGACTTTAGTTCCATGGCAAGTTGAACAATAGCCTTTAGTGCTGATTCACGAAATTCCAGTTCAATCCCTTCCAACATAAAAAGTTTCTTATATTGCTTCACCAAGGAATTTTTTGGGGCAAGCATCACCTGCATCATATCATTTTCATCTAAGGTATCCAATGTACTCACCACCGGAAGTCTGCCCACTAATTCGGGGATCATGCCATAGGCGATCAAATCTTCCTGCCTTACGTCAGAAAAAATTGCGTTGGAATCTTTTTTCTGTATATTTTTCTTGGTGCCAAAGCCCAATTCGCCTTTACCTACCCGTCGGGAAATGATCTCTTCCAATCCTGAAAATGAACCACCGCAAATAAATAAAATATTGGTTGTATCGACGGGGATCAAACTTTGTTCAGGATGCTTTCGTCCCCCTTTGGGT
>JABHKE010000186.1 GCA_018692355.1 Fidelibacterota bacterium | reverse complement strand
CTCCATCATTTCTGAATGACCAACCATCATTATAGTTACCATCACCATTATTATAATAATCACTATCCGTATATGATAGACCCCATGCTCCAATATCATATTCCACTGCAGGAATGATCCCAGGAATACTGTGAGCAGAATAGGGTTTAGATACTTCACCATATTCCGGATCAGTGAGTGAAGCAATCACCCCAGGCAAAATATCACAATTCTCGAGCCTTAAACTATTAGCAAATCCAATAAGTGCAGCTTCTGCGTAAATAGCAGACGGTTGAGACCCATTACCACTCCAGTAATTAATAAGTGTCTGATATTGAGGCGTGACAACAGCGGAAAAAGGACTTGAGATCTTTGCTACTTTCTTATGTGTCCAAAAATTCCAACCAATATTATTATCTTCCAATAGAGTGAAAACCTCATAATACCAGTGATTAGAATTCTCACCACTCTCTCCCATCCAAAGAGGGATATCATATTGATTACTCATACTGATGTAAGACTGAATAGTCCCAAGGGATGTCTCTCCCCAGTATTTGTGGAAAGAGTAAGACATATTATCGTCCCAAGGAGGTGTGAGACCTGAAAAATCTGTACCATACCAGTTTCCTTCGATATATACAATATGATTGTTGTCTACTTCTCTAATCGCATCAGTTATATCTATGTATAACTGTTTAAACTCTTCTAGGCTAACACCGGATGGCAGCACAGGCTCATTAATCAGATCATACCCACCTATCAATGTATCTTCAGAATAATAGTCAGCTATTTCGCTCCAAATTTGAATTGTGAGAGCTTTGTTCTCCTCTTCTAACCATAAACGCGCTGTACCATCACTGTCACTAATAGGGCCTCCATTTTGACCTCCTGGGGCACAGTGCATATCCAAAATGATATACATGTTATATGGTTCGCACCAAGATAAAAGCGAGTCCACGATTGAATAACCTATCGGCATTATATCGGAAGAATTGTAAAACTGTTTATAATGAAAAGGTATTCTTATGTGATTAAAGCCCCATTCCGCAATCTGGTCTATATCTACTTGGGCTACATAATTATCTCTATAAAGAGCCCAGAATTCTGCGGCTACCTCAGTACCAACAAGTGACTCTACATGTGCTTCGATTTGTGTTGGTGATTCAAAACCATCTATCCAAGCCTGATTATGCAACATATATCCTTCTGGGACAAGCCAGCCTCCCAATCCAAATCCTCTTAGCAATATAGGTTCACCGTTACCTTCCACTATCTGCCCATTCTCCACATGGAGAAAACCTTGAGAAAATCCAACATTAAATAAGAATAAACCTAATACTATTCTGCGCATTTTATACACTCTCCAAAACAGACTGCCTGCAAAGTTGTATCTGAGATACCAACTGAGAGAGATCTATCACTATGTTGCCCAGTACCACAATCGCCAGATAAAGATTCCCATCCCCCTGACCAAGTATCTGGATAAAAACCGTTCCTAAATTTATACGTATAACTTGAATTCGGTGGCAGTGTCAATGTGGTTTGCCAAATGTATGTATCAGATACGGGCTGCATTTGTAAACCCCCTGGCTGTCCGGAACTGATACTCCCACCGGAGAGCCATACACCTGTTCCATTCACAGTTTCATTCTTCATATCAACTTGAAATGTAACCTGAATATTATTGAAATTTTCGGACATCTTATACACTCGGACATAATCCACCAGCATTTTCATGGGGAATGCACTGGGATCAATTCCCTGGGCTGCGCCCCAGTCTCCGCCAATAGCCAGGTTCAAAATAATATATTGAGGCTCATCAAAGGGCCATTTTGCCACATCCCCATTGCTGGCATTGTATACGAAAAAATAAGATTCATTATCTATTAAATAACGTAAATAGGTTGGAGACCACTCCAAAGAATAGATATGAAAAGAGTCCGTCGCTGTTTCTGTAAATGTGGATCCAGACTTTTGAGTATTATTCATGTGGTTATAATCTTCTGTGTGAATAGATGCATGGATTCGCCCATCATCAAAACCCACATGTTCCATGATATCGATCTCCCCGCAATTTGGCCAGCCAACTGTAGAGATATTTTCACCCAGCATCCAAATGGCAGGCCAGGAACCTTTGCCTTTAGGGAGTTTTGCCCGGATATCAAAACGCCCATATGTCCAAGAAATTTTATCATCGGTATTCATTCTTCCCGATGTATAATCTGAATT
The DNA here is from genome assembly GCA_018692355.1 of Fidelibacterota bacterium. Classification (GTDB taxonomy): domain Bacteria; phylum Fidelibacterota; class Marinisomatia; order Marinisomatales; family UBA1611. Next base: position 10,800 of record JABHKE010000186.1, on the reverse strand, counting down.
GTAGGCTGTTCCTGTATAGTCAGTCCCATAATATCCAGGCTCGATCAGGCCCTGGATAACAAGGTTCCCATCATCAAGATATAAATTGGTATCACGTTCTGTATAGGCCTGCTGTTCATTGTTGACCCAGCCTGGCCGCCACCGAAGTTTATTCCACTTGGACTCATCAATTGTTTCACCATCAAACTCATCTGCCCAAACCTGTTCCCACTGTGAAACTTCAATCCCTTCTTCATCAATGATACCATCATTTTTTTCTACGTCTTCCTTGCAGCCCAGTGTTGTGGCCAATAGAATTAAGGTCAGATGTGTCCTAATTATTTTCATTATTTCAGGTAAACAATTTTTTTAGTTATTGATGCATCTTCGTTTTTCACTTTTAAAAAGTAAGTGCCGGCAGAGACCGATTTCCCGTCTCTGTCAGTGCCATCCCAATAAATATTCTTTTTACCTCTATCTAAAAATCTATTTACTCCTGAACTGATCAGGTGTCCCCGAATATCATAAATTGAATAATGCACATCACCCGGTTCCTGCAGTGAGATGGGCAAAACAACATTATTGTTAAAAGGATTTGGATATGCATTCCCCAAACTAAAAGTTAATGGAACGTTTTTCGTTTCTATTGACAGAGGATCGCCACTATACCCTGTATTGCTTGGAGTTGTAAGACAGAGAATCATATAACCAGATTGAAATACAACATTATCATGAATGAAATCAGCATTATTCCCATTCCAGGTGTGTGTCGCTTTGGTCCAGCGTGCCGTATCATAGAAATCAAAATTATCTTCCCATAATTGGATGAAATTATTATCCGTGCCTGTATTTCCGGAACCGGGGACATAGGCATAATATTTTACCCAATCATAAAAGGCATAGACAGGTAAAATATCAGAATCAAATTGTCCAACCCAATCTGTATTTGTTGACTGCCAAATATTCATCATAATCTTCTGGTAATGGTACATTGAGTCTGCGTAAAAATTGTCAACCCAGCGAATCATCTGTTCATCAACAAAAAAAGCGATGGAATTTGGAGTCCATTCAAAAGCATAGGTGTGAAAATCTTCGTGAGGGTTAATATCAATATCAATCAACTCAGGTAAATCCCATGCATTTTGAATAATCAAGTTTGTTTGTACTTTGTCATCGTGATTACCCAGCCACTCTAAATCAATTTCATTCCAGTGTTGTGAACTCGTGTATCCATCAGCCCAGTAATCCCTGTAGGTAAAAAAAGAGCTGACTACACCTGAACCTTGGGCCGACTTCATTCGTACTTCATACCTGCCGTAGCGGTACGTATTGATGGTCCTCAGCTCACCACCCCTATATGCCTTTGCAGTCAACATTGATATCCCCATTAAAATAATAATGATTTTAATAAACTGTTTATTCATGCAGCACCTCGTTCTGCTCCCAACAGCAAGATAGATAATAATAAGTAATATATTATGTGAGATTTAATCATCTAATTTACTTTTTGAGCCATAGTCTAAACGGCTATCTGTTGTAATGATGGGGAATGATGGCACCATTACGGGGTATGGAACACCTTTCTGGGACACAACCATATCAGTGGCTGTTATTTTTATAGCCTCAAAAGCGTCTGTATTTATTTCAATCTGGTCAGCGTAAACATTTTGAAGAGAATCAATAATCGGGTTAACCATCTGAAACCATTGTTCCTGATTTAATTCTCTCTTTTCTCTGAATCTAATTTTGTTAAGATAGTTCAAACTGGAGTTTACATCTTCCCACATTTGGGTATTCAGCTCGATGCTCCAATCTTGGTCATAGCCTGCTCGGTAACATGCTTTAGTTACTTCAGTATCACGAAGCACATCTGCAATAGCAAATTTTAACTGGGCTGTAAATTCGTCATATCCCATTTTATTCTTCCGAAATACCAATGGGTGTTCCTTCAGCAGTGTATGAAATTTATCAATAGTCCATTCGTTATCATTATATCGGAATAAGACCCCATTCTCATCCAAATCAGGTTCATTGGGAATAGTAAAAATAGCCTGATCCAGTAATTCTGGGGTCTCCCATAGTGCCTGGTTTAATGACTTTTGTTTTTCCGAATCAGATTTTAAATAATATATAGAAGCTCGCTTCGCATAGATATCAAAAACGTCTGGATTTAGTTCAAAAGATTTACCACTCATTAAATCTTCTACCCATTTTAAATACACTTTTCTGGATTTATTTTCAGTTAATCTTTCATTAACATCCTTCCAAGCCAAAATTTGATCATTTTCTGTGATAGCAGGTTGGGTTGTCCAACCGGATACAGTCATAATTATAAAGGTATTATCTTCTGTAGAGAAGGGGCCAATTATTTGCCCTTTTTTTAGATCAGGATTAAACAATGCATCATGAATATCATCAGACTCTTTATTAAACCATGTTATCTCTCTTGAAGGAACATCTCCACCCCAAAGAATGCTATTGATTGAATCTAACGTTACACCTTCCATTAATATTTTTTGAACTTTATTTACCGTTTTTAAATCTGGAAGATTCAAATAGTCTATACGGACTTTTCTCTGTGACAAAGTATAGGCATTCTTCATTTCTTCATCTGGAATAACTGTCTTGGCATAATATTCTTCCGCAAAATATTTTTGCCGCATGGCCTGTTCTTTCCGCCCGGTTAAATAGGCTTGGAAATTTTTATTCTCACTAGCTGAAATGGAAGATTTCTCAAATTCTAACGCAGTCAACTTTTCTGCAATTAGAGAATTTAAAATAATCTTTTTATGTATATAATTCCCTTGGCTACAATAAGGTGGACGAATCGTATACTCTGCTCTGCGAATAAAATCCTGAATGGTGATTACTTTATCACCAATCTCTGCAAGAATAATATTATCTGGGATTTTCTGATTCTGCGAACAACTTATAATAAAACATATAAAAAAAAGGAGTCCGTAGTGGGAGATCCTATTCATGAAATTTTATTTAAAAAGAAAGACCAATAGAATAAGCGTGCACATCACCCAAAAGAACCATGGTTTTATATGCATAGTCGATGGTAATCGTACGATTACCCAGATAATTCATTTTTAATCCTATCCCTGCTGTAGGGCCAAACTGGGTGCTGTCCATATATAGAGCTTTTATTCCACCCTTAAAACTTATTTCCCCAAATCCAGGGATTTTATTATCTATGGAACCACCAATATTCACGGATTCAGAATTATTGTTTGGATGGAGAGCATCTGCTGCTAAGGTAAATATAGTGTGGTTAGAAACAATGGGTTTCAGTGCAATACCTATTCTGAATATTAAGGGCAATTCCCATTCTGATGGTCTATATTGGCCTGCAACATCCCCATAATTCCCTTCTTCATACTCTGAAATATCAATAGGTTGATAAATATCAATGCCATCATATTTCATACGGGTACCATAATTGGAAATGCTCATACCAATAGTCATACCATCTGTATCATTCCCACTGAATGAGAAAAATTTTGTATTGACCAAAACACCCAAATCAACTGCAATAGCACTGGCTGAACTGTGCCATATATTTGATTTTATATACTTTAATGAAGATCCAAATGAAAACCAGGATACAATTTTCCTAGAAAATGTTAATGTTGCAGCTAGATCCGTAGCTTTAAATGTCTCCCCTGTGCCTTCCTGGTATTCTAACGTCGTCACATCCATGTCACCATAATCAACTTGGGTAATACCCAACCCAATCGTACCAATACCTGGTAAAGGAAATGCGCCTCCCAGAAAAAGCATATCAATATCTACAATCCATGGCTGCATTATAAACATAGCAGACGGACGAGTCACATTGGCAAGTCCAGCCGGGTTCCAGTATATGGATGAAATATCGTTAGCAACAGCCACGTAGGCTTCCCCCATGGCAGAGCCACTGCCTACACCAATTTCAAGAAAACTGGCTGTTGTAGTTCCGTAACGATTGATCATTTCACCATGTAAACTGGAAATACAGGTTACAAAAAGATAAAAAATAATTAGTATTTTTTTATTTATCATTTGATCACCGCAAATTTTCCAAGTTTTGCATCACCGGTTATTTCCGATTCAATATGGTAAATATACATACCGGCAGCAATCTCTAAATTTTCTCGAGTAAGCATATCCCAATGGATAATACCATTATCTGGCTCATTGCTGACAATAATTTCATCTACAAGGATTCCACTTACTGTGAATATTTTAATACTACAATTTGCGGGTATATGGGTGAACATTAAGCGACGACGCTGATTTAAAAAGGGATTTGAAACTTGCGTTTCCATCATGTTGGTCATGACATAAGGATTGGGCACTACCTTTATTTTGTCCATGCCGGTTTTTAATAAATCAGTGTTGATTTCATTATCTGAATTAATTGAAAAACGAATAGTATCCGTTTCAAAAAATGGACGTTTCCAGTCAACCTGATAAACATCTCCAGATTGGGGATAGGTCGCTTCTATTGCAAGTTGAAAATCAATAATGAATGCAGTGGCACGCCATCTAGAACCAGAAGGTGCCCCTACAAAAAACCGGTCTTCAAACCAATCCACTGAATCATTGCCGTTCACATCATGAACCACAACATCCATAAGTTCATATTGGCCGGCTGTATCCACAAAAGAAGTATTTTGAATATAAAAATCAAGTGCAGGTTCTGTAATCTTATCAGAACCGATGGATGTCCCACTCTCATCCCTGACCGTTCCCGATCTTGCTACACCCACATAGGCTGAATCATCATCTGTAAAAACAATCTGGTATTTCCAGGGCATTTTAATTCCATCTAAATAAGATGGAGTAATCCGCATAATACCATTCCCGGTTATCCAACCGGAGTTATCATAATTATATTCTGGATTTTCTACACCTGGATCTATTTCAACCTGCATTCCATCAAAAATATCAGTGGAAATATCACCAATTGGATTTAGGGTCCAATAGTCAAGTGTATCCTGGTATATCAAATTAGTACCCACATATTTAACTGGGTCTTCTTTATAGACTAAAAATGAACTATCTGTTTCATCGTAAATATGAATTTCATTGGTTACATATTGAAACCCGTGGTCATACCCGCTAACAGTGGCCACCGTATCAACGCCAAAGGTAAGAAAGTAATTATGCCCAGCCTGTAAACTTCCTTGTGCCCTGATCATAGGGGTTATAGAACCTGAGCCCAATAAATCTGTACTATCTGTTTCTACATAAGGAGTAATATATCCTGCAGCTGGCTGGTGGGGAACCACAACGGCTACATTTTTCCCGATGGATCGTATTTCTTCTGCTTCATCCAGTTCTATAACTACATTATTTTCAGATGGTGAGATTCCAGGTCCAATGTTGGGCGCACCATAATCATAAGCGATAACAGCATAGTAATATGTACGTCCATTCTGAACAGTATTATCCACAAATATATGGGTAATACCGGTATTGCTTCCAAGATTATAACCTGCGCCATTTACCAGCCCAAAATCAGTGAAACCCTGACACTGATGCGTCATTCCATTGGTTTCGTTGGGGTTGTGCGGGCTCCTGTCTACTAAATCACATTGATAAATTGGTTTTTTAAACATAGGTGTACCATAGCCATCCGTAATGATCTCAGGATCGGACATGTATTTATCCGTTGACCTATAAACCTTATACCCTTCAAAGTCATTTATATTACCAACAAATGGGTCACGGGTTTTTGTGTCGGCTATATCATCCCAGGTGAGAATTACTTCTCCATCACCAGCTGTTGCAGTAACAGTTGGCATCTTTGGCGGCTGCGCAAACCGATAATCTTTTTCGTAAATGACCTGAACAATCCGCTTCAATTCGTATAATGCAGGGGCAGTATGTTCATCAGAATTAAGCCCAGCCAATGGATCATAAGAATGCAGTTCTGACATAGAAATCCGTTCCACACGTCCCTGAAATAAGGGGAATGGCCCGGAAGCAAATACTTCTACCAGGTTAGAAATATTACTTGTGTATTCTTCTAAGGAATCCGCGCCTATAAGGCCCCACATGGCTTGATCATTTTTAAACCAGGTAGTTTCATTGGAAGGGGCATGGCTAGGAATTGGAAACATTCGAAATGCAGTTAAGCCCACCATATCGGATTCTGAAACATCTGTTGTATTAAAATTGGGCTCACAACCTACACCTTCCTGAAAATCGGGCCGATGGTTACATTCGGAACCATCTACATCCGGCCCATTATAGTTGAGTTCACCCGGTGCTACACCATCAATCCCAATATCATCACCTGCATATTCTGAGGCTTGATAAATACCATCACCATTTAGATCTTCACCATCTTCCCAATCCTGATCTTCATCTGCATCCCAGTGTTCTTTTAAATCACTTTCTTCAAGTCTATAAAAATCCAAAAATGCCGCAAGGTCTGTTATTCCATCTGTTGGACCAATGATTGCTGTGGGCTCATTATCTCTTTTTTCATCGGTTAATCCATCATTGTCATTATCCTGATAGTCATATGCTAGTCCAGGGCTTTCAAGGTATGCAAATCCCATGACACCGGTTGGGAGTCCACCCGCTCCTATCCCATTAATATCCCATGAATAAGCCATATCCACATCTTTATTAAAATATCCCAGATCGTCATCTCCATCTCCGCCAATGGAATTATCCAACCAGTAGCCGAAAGCCACATCCTGCAGGTCATAATCAGAAATATTAGCAATGGAATATTCCCAGAAGATTGCATCTCTGGCCTGTGGGTTATTCCACTGAAAACCTCGGACAGCAACTCGCAGGCCAAGCCCGCCCCAGGGTGCGCCAGCCTGAATCGTTACATCAGGTTTTATATCACCTACGTAGCGACCCGGTCTGGGGAAATACTTTACATTGTCCTCTGCACCCAGATTTTCCTGGTCTTGAGCATCATTAACGATATAAAAGGATTCCTGATCCGCATAAGTCACACCGCGGCCAAAACGGCCATTCCATTCTCCGGGCCACTTGGTCTCAAATCCTGTGGATGGCCAGCCGCCAATAGGCCATGAATTTGAAATGTTAGATAATGCTGGATACTCTCCTGTTTCATTAAAATAACCAAAAACAGGATAAAAGCCCCATTCTACTGTTCCTGTGGGATCAATATCCATTTCTTCTCGATAGCTGGTCTGCAGGTAATAAAGAGTGTGGTGGTCTTTAGTATAAATATCCGCAAGCTCCGTCAAAGGATTTGTATCTAACGTGGTTATATCACCATCATCTTCAATGTATACCTTAGCGCCTACTAACAGGCCTATACCATCAGTCATTTTTAAACCGTTGGGATTATTAGGCCATTTGGAAACGTTTACTCTTGGCCAATCTGACAGCTCCGTTGTATTTCGAAAATATATATAAACACGGTTTCCAATCATATAGCCTTCTTTTTCAGCTGCAATATCTCCTGCAGGATCCTGGGGGCCCAAATATTCTTTCCCCTGGCCAAAAAGAAGACCAAATGAGATGACTAAAATTGTGATATTATAAATAAATATATGCATATGATTAGAAATTAATGCCCACTGCTATTTTAAACATTCTCGGAGAAGAAAACATGGCTGGATTTTGGATACGATCTTCATACTCATTGAAATCACTGCGATGGCCAGCCAGGTCCGTATCTTTTATAATAGCTGTGTATGCACGTCCAGTTTGTGAGTTCACCCAGTTTTCGTTCAGGCGGTCCAAAAGATTGTAAATGGTTAGATCAATTTTTCCATGATAACGTCCCATTAATTTGAAATTATAATACATGGTGGCGTCTAAGCTTGTAGTAGATGGCTTGTAGGCATTGTTAGGATATAGGTTAATCCTTGAAAGCACACTTTCACTTTGAGGAGAAAAAGTATATGGGGAGCCGGAGTTATAATAGGCAGTAAGAGTCGTGCCAAAGTTTTTTCCAAAAAACATTACTGTACCATTCAGCGTATGCCGTTGGTCCCAGCTCATAGGAATAAAACGGTTTACCGGATCCATATTTGCTCCGTCTCGCGTGAATGTTTGCGTAGGGCTGTCCGCATTCCCTCTGGTATACTGCAGTGTATAATTTAACATACCCTTTAAAGCACCGATGCCCATATCCAGTTTTACTTCCAAACCCCGTGCATTACCATAATCTTTATTACTGTATAGCCCATATTCAATCTGGTTATAGGTAGAAAATACCTGGGCACTCAGTAGATTGTAAATATCCCTGTAAAAAAGAGCAACATCCAAACTTAAACCGCGGGTGAGCTCCTGCCAGAGCCCGATTTCATAGGTGATGGTTTTTTCAGGTTCCAAAAGCACATTTCCCATGGTAGTCCCATGGTCATTTGGCGGAACTAAAAAACTATGATTCTGGTACATGGCATAGAGAGGGGGCATCTGGAAAAAATGACCATAGCTGAAATGAAGAACAGCTTCATTCCCCAGTTGGTAAGCAAAGCCTATTCTGGGACTGATCTGATCTATAATTTCTGCATCGGGATAGGTAGACCTAAGTGAATCTATCAGAACACCTGAAGTATCTTTATAGGTCAATTGGTTTGATGGATTTCGGCGATTCGATGGGTAAACACTTGCAGGATCAAAAACGTCATATCGAAGACCCACATTAATGACCATATTATCAAATTCCATTTTATCCTGTAAATAAGCAGCACCTTCCTGTGGCTCTACTTTGTATAAATCAGCGAATACAGTGGTATCTCCAAATATTTCAGGCTTGTAAATATCCGACAGACTTGCTTCGCCATCATATTTATTCCGTATAGCACGCCATTGCTGGTCAACATTATGAGAAATTTTTAGGTAACCCAGCTTTATATTGTGGTTGTAATTGGCTTGCCAGTTCAGGTCAAACTTGACTGTTCTATCAATCATAGAGAGTATGCTGTGGTTCTTTTGCTGTCCACCTGTGAAAAAACCAGAACCATAATTTTCAAGGTACTTATCATGGATATATGAATAAACAGTATCTTTAGCTTCATGAAAATTCCCATCGTGATAAATCCCGGCAGTGTCAGCAAGACTGTAATCGAGAGGATCTTTAAAGAGATAATTCCCCGTATAATTATCCAAATAGGATACTTTTAATTCATAGAAAAGCTTAGGGTTAATCATATGATTCAGTTGGAAAGAACCATAGCTTGTTTCTTTATAGGAACCGGCTCGGCCATCAGGGTTATATTTAAACCCATGATCATATCCAAACCAGCTATCATCACTTAGAGAACCTAATAAGGAAACCCTGATGCCATCAAACAGTTTGAAACTCAGTTTCAAGAGAGCTGATAAATTTTCACCCGTGTTCATGGGCACATAAGAACTATCGCCAGACTTTGAAGAAGTCCATTCTAATGAATCATCAGAGTAAAAATTGCTGATATCAGTAACGGTGAAGATGCGATGGCCATTTAGGTGTCCCTTATTATCCTGGACACGTACATTGGTAAAAAATGTGATTTTATCACCTAACAAAGGTCCACCCAAACTGAATTTTAGATCTTGACTTCTATTTAGATCTGGAGATAATCCAATGAAAATATCTGTATTAGCTGTTTGGAAAAAAGACAGCCCAGCAGATGCAGATCCTTCAAATTTGGGCCCGCCGTCCCGGGTTACAACATTCACCACACCGCTCATGGCCCTGCCATATTCCGCATTAAAGGTTCCCGTGATTACTTCCAGGTCCTGTACCGCTTCCGGCTGTATCTCAACAGCGGCACTACTGCCACCAAAAGTTTCATCCACCTGGACTCCATCGATCATATAGGTTACTTCAGTATTTCTGCCTCCGCGGAAATGACCATTAACCACCCCTGCCTGCATATTGATTACAGAACCTACACTTTCCACTGCAAGGGCATTAATCTCATCCCCGGAAATATTTTTTATTGTGCCAGTCTGATCTTTTTTCTGTGCCATCCGTGCAACTTCTACGGTAACCACTTCCCCTTCAATAACCGTTTGCTCCATTTCAATATCCAATGAAAGTGTTCGATTCACGGAGATCTTTACAGCTTCCAAGCGAATCGATTTATATCCTATCATATCTACCTTAAGTGTGTAATTACCAGGAGGAATATTGATTATAGAGAAACGTCCGTCCATATCCGATGCTGTCCCATAAGGGGTCTGTTCTAGATAAATATTCGTGCCGGGGAGCGATTCAGAAGTTATTTTATCAGTAATTTTACCTGAAATTTTCCCAGTAGTCTGTCCAAAGAGATATCCAAGTAACGGAATAATAATTGATAATTTTTTAATGGGCATAAATATTCTGCTTTAAAAATTACAATTTAAATATTTCTATTTTGTCGTATAAGTTTATAATAAGAAAAAAAAAGGGCAGAAAATATTTTCTGCCCTTTATTTTGTTCAGGTGCTATTTCAATAAAAGCATTTTCTGCGTACTGGTCTTTCCTCCAGAAGATAACCTAGAAAGATAGACGCCAGATGCCATACTTCCTGCATACCAGTTTATTGTATGGTAGCCTGCAGGTAGTTCCTTATTAACCAGGCTAACTACTTCCTGTCCAATCAGGTTATACACTGATAGTGAAACCTGCTGAGTATTGGGTAGTGAGAATCCGATTGTTGTCACTGGATTGAAAGGATTTGGGTAATTAGGAAACAGTGCAAACTGGTTCGCGATTACTTCCTTATCAATATCAACTGTTGATTGATCACCAATCCAGGTATTGGACCACACTTCGCATGTCGTGTGTGCATTATCATTATTGGTAGGTGAAAGAGTTAACTGTCCTTCAAAGGCAGGATCGCCTCCATCATTATCAT
>JABHKE010000145.1 GCA_018692355.1 Fidelibacterota bacterium | reverse complement strand
GTTCCAAAATTTGAATTATATGCACCTAACCATTGGCTTGCATGTCCTATTGTAAAAGATAACTAAAACTGTAAAACAGAGAGAGAAAAATGAAATACAAAGATTTTCCATACAAACGAGTTGATATAGAAACCCAAAAAGAATTGATGGCTGGTTGGCTGACGCGTTTTGAAAATGCTGAAACTGCATCTGAACAAATTACTGTCTTAAAAGAAGTGGATGAGTCAAGCAGGGAATATTCGTCCTACCAGTCCATCGCTAGTTTGAATTTCAGCCGAAATATTAATGATGAAGCTGCGAAATCTGAGAGAGATTATTATGATTCTATAGGTCCTGATATTCAAGAAGTTTACAATAAACTTGATCAGGCAGTGGACGCATCTCGATTCAAAGCTGATCTAACTGAGAAGTGGGGTGCCACATTCTTGAAAAAAATTGAAATGGAATTAAAAACGTTTGATCCAAAAATTATGAATATGCTTCGCAAGGAAACAGACCTTAGAAATGAGTACACAAAACTCACAGCCGGGGCTAAGATTGAGTTTGATGGAAAAAGTTATAACCTGGCCGGATTAGGTCCTTTTCATACCCATGAAGACCGAAATCTTCGCAAACGATCCTATGCAGCTCGGTTTCAATGGTTTGAAGATAATGCTGATGAATTTGATGAACTGTATGATAAACTTGTCAAACTTCGTCATGAAATTGCTACAACTTTGGGATATAAAAACTTTGTTGAACTGGGCTATCTGCGTATGGGGAGATCCGACTATGGTCCGGATGAAGTTGCAAATTTCAGAAAACAGATCGTGGATCATGTTGTTCCAATTGTCACGCAATTACTAGAACAGAAAAAAGCTATTTTGGGATTGGATCACTTATATTTTTATGATGGCATCAATTTTAAGGAAGGAGACCCAAAGCCTAAAGGGACCCCCGAAGAATTGGTGGCCGGTGCTCAGGAGATGTATCATGAATTATCTCCAGAGACGGGTGAATTTTTTGACATTATGGTGAATGAAGAGTTGATGGATTTGGTGAATCGCGAAGGGAAACGGCCAGGGGGATTCTGTACATCATTTCCCAAATATGATCGACCCTACATTTTTTCAAATTTTAATGGTACAGATCACGATATAACGGTCTTAACCCATGAAGCTGGGCATGCCTTTCAGTGTTATTCCAGCCGCAACCAACCTCTGGTGAGTTATCTATGGCCAACCATGGAATCAGCGGAAATACATTCCATGAGTATGGAATTTTTTACCTGGCCCTGGATGGAACGATTTTTTAAGGAAGAAACAGACCGCTTCAAATACAAGCATATTGCAGGGAGTTTATCCTTTCTGCCCTATGGCGCCTGTGTAGATCACTTTCAGCACTGGGTCTATGAGAATCCTGAAGCAACGCCCAAAGACAGAAAAAATAAATGGCTGGAACTGGAATCCATTTATCTGCCAAATCGAGATTATGATGATATTAAATTTCCAAAATCTGGAGGAATTTGGCAGGGACAACTCCATATTTACCAGATGCCGTTCTATTACATTGATTATACCTTGGCACAGACCTGTGCTTTTCAGTTCTGGATTAAAAGTGAAGAAAATCGGGAAAAAGCTTGGGGTGATTATATGAGACTATGCAAAGCGGGAGGCAGCCTGCCGTTTACAGGGCTTGTAGAACTTGCTGGACTTGAGCTTCCATTTGACGATGGGTGTTTGGAATCGGTGGTAGAAAAAGTTTCAAATTGGCTGGATAGTGTAGACGTTTCTTCATTATAATTGATCCATGAAAAAAATAGGGTTTATAACAATTATTTCTCTCCTTTTGGGTAAAGAGCCAAAACCTTTGGATCGATTTGTTGTTGATTATTTATTGCTCACACAAAGCAGGATGATTGAGAGCCCAACTGTATGGCAGGATGTGAAAGAAGGCTACCTAAGAAACGAAGCCATTTATTTTAGCGAAATAATACTAGACAGTTTAGCAAATGGGTTAACATCGTACTATGTGGTAAAAACACATATACCAAAAATTAATCAATTAAGGGAACAAGTACGGGAAGGGAAGGATTTTAATTATAATATTGAGAAACCATCACTAACTAGGGTGAATGTGAATTATTTTTCTTCGGTCAAGGATTGATCTGGGTCAATATCCAATTCTTTTAATATCATTTTTGATATTTGTTCCGCAGATTCATCTTCGTTAAAACCATCGTCCACTAAAGCTGAGAAAGCATCTTCCAAGATTTTTAAATCTTTATCATTGGAGAATATTTCATCTAGAACAGATGATGGCACTTTGAAATCCCTGAGCCGTTTATAGATATTTAATCGGGTTACATCCATGATCAAAACTACTTGTAAAATCTGTTTCAAAAACCTAAAAAGGTGAATTGAATGACAGAATTCGTAAAGTAAATTCCGCCGCGTATTTTGACAATCTGACAATTATTATGGCGTCGTACCCAAGCGGTCTAAGGGGCCGGTTTGCAAAACCGTTATTCGCCGGTTCGAATCCGGCCGACGCCTCTTTTATTTAAGCCCGGGTGGTGGAATTGGTAGACACTATGGACTTAAAATCCATTGTCCGTAAGGACGTGCCGGTTCGAGTCCGGCTCCGGGTACCAACAGTCTTGAATAAAAGGAGCAAAGAAACATGAATATATTAAAAAACATACTTTTGCCGATTATGATTTGTGTCATAGTCTTGCTGAACCTAGTAGGTTGTGGAACGAAAGGTGAAAAGTCTGAAAAACAGGCCACGGAGCAGACATCTAACGAACATCCTACAGATAAAAAATCATCAAGTGAGCATCCTGAACATCCTGCGGATAAGAAAGAATCAAGTGAGCACCCTGAGCATCCATCTGATGACAATTAAATAATAATTTTCCACCATCAATATAATAACACATTGTTTCTATTGTGGTTAGAGACCAGATTAGACCGTCTGCAATGAATTGGCGTAAAATAATCCTGGCAGCTTTCGTAGGCTGCATTGTATTTACTGCCTGTGAAAAAGCACAGAGTGCATCTGATGATGTACCGAATGTTGTAACCGCAGACATCCAGGTGGGTATTGAAAAACATATCGAGGAACAGACGAAGCTGGGTGACGGCTATTTCAAGATATCATTTAAAGATGAGAGACTCAATCTCAAACTGGTGCGTGTTCATACAGAATATCTTGCCAATCTAGGACCGCAACGACACTTTGCCTGCGTTGATCTTGCAAGTACAGATGGTTTTGTTTACGATGTAGACTTTTTTATTTCTGGCGATCCTGGTGATATGACTATTACAGAAACCACTGTTCATAAGACCAATGGTCAACCTCTATATTTGTGGGAACAGAAACAGGATAAAACCTGGCATCGTGTTCCTTCGGATAATGCTTCACCAGAACTTCTAGGAGTCATTAAAGACAATGACCGATTCGAATTTACTTATCGAGCTACTTTACCGGAGATTAACGAAACGAGCCGACTGTGGATTCCATTACCAGTTTCCGATGAATATCAATCGGTAGAATTGAAATATTTTGAATCTCCAGTATCATATGAAATACTCGAAGATAATAAATATGGCAATAAAATGTATTTCATGGAATTAAATCCAGAAAATGGAGGAGAAATTATTGAAATATGTTATTTAATCAATCGTCGCGAAAAAGGTGTCTACCAAGATAAATTTCTTGACCCACAAAAATATTTACGTCCCAATCGTATGGTTCCATCCAGTAATGAATTTAGTCAAATCGCAAAAGAAGTTGTTACCGGTAAACTGGGAAATCTTGCTAAAGCTCGTGCTTTATATGACCATACAATTGACCGTATGAAATATATAAAATATGGTGAAGGATGGGGCAAGGGCGATGCCGTTTATGCTTGTGATGTAAAGTCCGGAAATTGTACAGATTTTCATTCCTACTTTATTGCATTAGCTCGTTCCGTTGATATCCCTGCACGTTTTGCAATAGGTGCATCTATTCCTTCATCACGAAACGATGGTGGGGTTGATGGATATCATTGTTGGGCAGAATTTTATACTGATGGAAATTGGTGGCCTATTGATATTAGTGAGGGCGACAAGTGTTCAGCGCTGTCTACATATTACTTTGGGCATAATCCAGCAAACCGCATAGAGTTTAGTCATGGACGCGATCTTGTAGTTGAACCTGGCCCAGTTTCCGGTCCAATCAATTTTCTCGCATATCCTGTATTAGAGATTGGTGGAGAAACCGCAAAAACCAAAGTCGAGTTCTTCTTCAATCGGATTCCATCTCCTGTATAATAAAATCCCTCTAAAAAATTCAAAAAAATAAATCCCCAATTTTATTGGGGGTTTTTGTTTTAAGTTTCTCGTGCGAAAAAGATGTCACATTTCTTCTTAAGTTTTAATTACTAACTCTAATATCTTAATATTGAATATGAAAGTGAAAGTTTCGGTAATGCATGGTGGGATATGAGAACTGTGAATAATCAGGAAGTAGCACCGGGACTTTATATTTATCATGTGGTGGAAAAGGATGATTTAGGCCAAGATTCATTTATAGGGAAATTTGCGGTTATTCGATGAAATATCTTTTAATTATACTTTTTTTTTCAACTATTTTGATATCCCAAACTAAACCTATCCAAGGGAGTATTTTTGACGAAAAAGGAGATCGTCTATTCAATGTGAATATTGTGTCGAAACCATCTAACACTGGCACTCAATCGGATGATAAAGGTGAATTTATTTTTGAAATTCCCATCGGTGACCGACAAATAATCTTAGATCATATTGGATACGAACAGGAAACATTGGATGCCATTCTTTTCAAGAATGGTACGAGCGTGACTTTAACGCCAAAAGTTCTAGAATTGAAACCATTAGATGTCACAGGGGCAGGGCGAGAACAGTTTAGTCCATTTGAAACGAAGAATAGCGTCATTATCCTGGATACAGAAGAATTGGCTGTCAGAGGATTTGTTGATATTGGGGATGCATTATTCTCGGAACAATCTATCGTTATGAATGAAACGATGAATGGACAAAAGTCAATTTCAATTCGTGCATCAACATCTGAAGAAATGATCTATCTCTACGATGGAATTCGCATC
>JABHKE010000196.1 GCA_018692355.1 Fidelibacterota bacterium | reverse complement strand
GCTCCGAATTCATGGTCGGCCCATTTTCCAAATTAAATCATCGCTCCGAAATAGGTTCGGGCAGCAATCAATAATAAAATAAAAGCAATATTTTGTAGGGTCCTTTTTTCAGTTTGTAGCGTTTTGGTTATAGGCGTAGGAGACCGATCATCGGTGCCCAACCAAGAATAAATTCTGGGGAATAATCTTGGGACATTTCTTTGGTACGTTTCATAATCATCGCCAAATAGATCAATGAGGGTTTCTTCTTCTAAAGAAATAATCATAGAATATTGAAAGGTGAAAAAAACAAATACAATCAAAAGAAATTCCCACATGAATTGTCCTCCGGCGATCAAAGCTACACCGCAATAAATGATCATATTACCTAGATAAAGTGGATTACGAGTTCTTGCATAAGGCCCTGATGTGCAGAGTGATGGTGCCCCCACTTTTGTTGTCCGAGTAGCACCACCCGCATACCGAACGGCGTTGATACGAATGAATTCACCGATTATTACTAAACTCAAGCCGTAAAACAAAAAAGGAATCCCCGGATTAGCAAAATAAAGAAGAGATAATACAAGTGGAACAGGGGTAAAACTTCTGTAAGAAAAAAGAAAATGGCGCAAATCCATTAGTGAATATCCTGGATGATAATGCGTTGTATTTCCATAGCCACTTCTAAAGCTTCCCTACCGGCCTTGCCAGTGACAATAGGTGTTTCTTTCCCTTGAACTGATTTAATAAAATTATCCAATTCCATTCTAAGTGCATCTCCGGAAATTACCGGTGGTTTATGGTAGGCAATGAACCGCCCAGACCCATCATATTCAAAGGGTGCAGTCATGATGGCTTGCGAATCCTCATCTGGGTCACCAACTACTTTATAAATCTCTGTCAACCCTAATAAAAGATCGATAGTGGCATAAAGATCTCGTTGAAAAACTTTTACTTTTCGGACTTTGTCTTTTGCCACACGACTGGACATGATGCTGGCTACCGTTCCATTCCCAAACCTAATCCTTGCGTGAGCAATATCTACAGAATCAGTAAGAATAGATAGACCCGTCGCACGAATGGTATCCACCGGCGAATCCACTAGGGATAATAAAATATCGATATCATGGATCATGAGATCCAATACGACAGGAACATCTGTTCCCCGAGTGGTGTAAGGTGCCAACCTTTGGATCTCAATGAATTTTGGATTAATAGTAAAGGGGCGAAGAGCCAGGAGGGCAGGATTTAATCTTTCTATATGCCCGACCTGGATCATGGTCCCTTTTTCTTTCGCTAATAAGAGAAGACGATCAGCCTCTTCCAATGTTGTAGTAATAGGTTTTTCGATAAAAACATGTTTTCCTGCTTGAATACATGCCGCCGCCACATCAACGTGAAATTTTGTTGGCGTCACAATAGAGACTGCCTCAACTACATCTAATAAAGATGATAATTCTGTAAATGGTTTCGTGCTATTTTGACTGGCGATAGATATTGCCCGGTCTGTATCTGTGTCAAAGACACCCACAAGTTCTGCATCCTGTAAGGATGCATAATGTTTTGTGTGATGCTGACCCAAATGGCCCACACCAATCACACCAACTTTGATTGATTCATTTCGCATAAATAAGGGTGAAATTTACATAATCAAGAATGGGGAATACATGACAGAAAACCGCAACTTATTCAATTGGGAAAAATCTTGCATTTGTGAAGAACAAACGGCAATTTTTAGTGTAAATCGAGGTATTAATGGAGTTTCATCATGGCTAACGACATGAAATCCGGGATAGGATTTATAATTCCGGCAGCCGGCGTCGTCGGCTTTTTTACATCGCTCCTCTTGGGAGAATTTCTAGTGAGCATCATTATTGCTGTTGCCGGGATCATGGTTTGGTTCCTGTACATGCTAGTGATGGAATCGAACATGCCGCAACAAATGGGTAACATGATCCTGCTGTTTGGCATCTTGCTTTCTATTGGGATATTCTTTGGGTTTGGTATTACACAAAATATGTTTGGCGGATTTGAATTTCAACCCGAAGGATCTATTTTTGCACTGGTAATCCTATTTTTTGCAGTTTTAACCGGGCTCAATTTCCGAAATCAGGCATCATCTACAGTGACTTCAGCAGGCGCTAGTGGGTTATCAGATTCTGACCGGGACTTGGTCATGGATGCAATTAAGCAATCTCAGGAGCCCACAGAAGCATCAGATGAACCACGGGTGATTGTAGTAAAACAGGAAGCGACCCCTGAAGTTGCAGTAGAAGAAAAAAAGGAAGAGGAACAGAATCCTTATGCCCCATACAACATGGCAAACAATCCATATTTTGCATATCCACCTGATTATTACTATGATGATGACGAAGAGGATGAAGATGATGAAGACTGGGATGAAGAGGACGATGACGAATAAAACGTATCTATCTTAAAAATTAGAAAGGGCAGTGAAAACTGCCCTTTTTTTGTATTAATTTGCCATTAGACATTAAATTTAAAGAAAATACAATCTCCATCTTTCACAATATATTGCTTGCCTTCCTGACGGATCAATCCCAAATCTGAAAGTGTTTTTTCTGAACCGTGCTTTATAATTTCATCATATTGGAATATTTCTGCCTTAATGAAACCACGCTCAAAATCCGTATGTATTTCACCTGCTGCTTCTGGAGCTGATGCACCCACAGGAATAGTCCAGGCTCGGACTTCTTGCTCACCGCACGTAAAATAAGTTTGGAGTCCTAATAGCCTAAACCCAGCATGAATTACTTTATGGAGTCCCGGCTCTGGGAGATTATACTCTGTGAGAAATAAGCCTTTTTCATCATCTGGCAACACCGCGATCTCTTGTTCAATGGATGCACAGATTCGGACAGCAGAATTCCCTTCTTTTTCAGCAAAATCAAAAAGAGCCTGAACATGTTTATTTCGTTCCTCTTGCATAATCTCTGCTTCATCCACATTGGCTATATATAAGATTGGTTTGCTACTGAGTAGATGAAGAGAATGTAGGATGTTTTTTTCATCGGCGTCATCCACGGGCAAGGTTCGAGCCCGGTGCCCTTCATTACAATGTTTGAGTAGTCGATTGATCAGCCCCAATTCTTTTTTTGCAATTTTTTCTCCGGAGCGAGCCATTTTTTCTGTTTTGTGTTTGCGTTTATCCAATGTTTCCAGATCAGCCAGCAATAATTCTGTTTCAATTGTTTCAGCATCTCGGGTTGGGTCCACACTGCCATCAACATGAGTGATATTATCATTTTCAAAGCAACGTACTACATGAATGATTGCGGCAGTCTGTCGGATCTGTCCGAGAAATTTATTTCCTAACCCTTCACCTTTACTGGCACCTCGGACAATTCCGGCAATATCTGTGAATTCAACGGTTGCATGGATTATTTTTTTTGGATTATAAATTTTCCCAAGCTCATTCAACCTGAGGTCGGGCAGTTCCACAATCCCGATATGGGGCTCAATAGTGCAAAAAGGATAATTTTCAGCTGGTACGCTGGATTCTGTCAGGGCGTTAAATAGGGTAGACTTTCCCACATTGGGTAGTCCAACAATTCCACATTGGAGGGCCATTATTTAAATAGAAAATCGAAAAATTTAAAATGAATCCAAAGTAGGATCGTCACCAAAATCGTAAGTGAGATTATCAAACAACCCAACTTGTAGATTTTTTGCAAAATAAATAGTTCGATCTTCACTTGTGCTCAATGTTCCATCGGCCCAAACCAAATATTTTCCACGCCGATTCAGGACTTTTTTAATATCAATTTTATATGTGACAGTGTCATGGTAGGGGCGGACTTGTCCTTTAAATTTCAAATCACCAACGCCTAAAGCACGCCCGCGACCCTTACCGCCGATCCAGGATAAAAAGAATCCAACCAATTGCCACATGCCATCAAGCCCTAAACATCCGGGCATAACTGGATCACCTTTAAAATGGCAATGAAAAAACCAAAGTTCGTCAGTGATGTCCAGTTCAGCTATAATCTGTCCATTTGCATATTGACCACCATCATCATTGATCTCCGTGATACGGTCCATCATAAGCATGGGAGATAAGGGTAATTTTCCATTTTCCATTCCACCCAGAATCCCTTCACCGCTTTGGATTAATTCTTCTTTTGTATAACTGCTTTTTACTATCATGATATGTTTTATTATCCTATAATTTTAAGGGGGTGAGAGTACGACAAATTTTTGAATTTATGAACCGACATTTCATGTTCAACTTTCAAAATAATCCGGTAAATTGCATGCTGAAATTTGGAGAACAAAATGTCTGAATGGGTATTAATATTAGGAGGTTCAACTGGCCATGGGGCAGCCACAGCAAAGCGGCTTGCAAATGATGGTTATGGAATTATTGCGTTTCATTTTGATCGTGGAGATGCTAAAAAATTAGCAGTAGAAACAATCACTGAAGTGAATGAGATCACTGGTGGTCGGTGTCATTATTTTAATACAAATGCAGCGGCAGAAGAAACCATGGATAAGTATATTCCACAAATCAAGGAGATTACGAGTGGAGAACCGGTTAAACTTCTGCTCCATTCTATTGCGTTCGGTACCACCACCAATTTATTTGGTGAAAAGCCTGTCACCCAACGGCAAATGGATATGACGGTTCATGTTATGGGTAATGCTCTGTTGTATTGGACACAAAAGTTATATGCAGAAGGACTTCTGGCAAACGGCTCACGTGTCATGGGGCTTACTAGCGAGGGAAACTATGTAGCCATGGAAGGATACGGTCCTGTTAGTGTGGCAAAAGTCGCTATGGAAGCAATTATCCGACAGATTGGATGGGAGTTAGGGCAATTTGGAATTACAGCTAACGCAGTCCAAGCTGGCGTTACGCCAACCCGTGCCTTAACAAAAATTACAGAAGGATGGGAAAGGTGGATCGAAAACACTAAGAAACGAAATCCCATGCGACGCACAACCACACCGGAAGATGTGGCGGGAACCATTTCAATGCTTTTACAACCAGAAGCAGATTTCATCAATTGTTCCATCATTTATTGTGATGGCGGGGAGTCCCGTTCCGGTTCTTTCTAATGGTTATCAAACCTAACAAAGGATATCTTTTGAAAGGTTATGTAATTTTTTCACTATGGAATTAATTCAATTCCTACAACAATTCGATTTTCCAATTATCCTTTTCCTCATGAAAGGCATAACACTATTGGGCAATGGTACTGCTTATCCAATTTATCTTATTATATCATTTTTTTATTTAAATCGAAAAAATTGGTTATCATTTCTTGGCATTATAATTTTATCAGCAATCATAATGAAATGTCTAAAAGAGGGATTTGCCTTAGCCCGCCCGCCGGAAGAATTACACCTTATTTCAGTTTCAGGATTTGGGTTTCCAAGTGGCCATGCACAAATGGCTATGGTAGTGTGGGGCTGGCTAGGACACCATTATAATAGAATTATACCAGCTTCAGTAATGATCTTCATGGTGGGATTTTCAAGAATTTATCTAGGTGTCCACATGCCTCACCAGGTCATTGGTGGATGGGCCGTTGGGTTTGCGGTTTTTATGGGGTGGATCTTTGTAGAAAGAGAGCTATCTAAGAACTCCTGAATTAGGAGTCAATACCCTGAGAAATCTTTGTTTCAATAAGCCCAACAAGATCATGACAATCCTTATTGGGTGTGATATCAAAACTCCGCTTTGCCTCATTCAAAGCATAGGCCCACCACCCTTTTTTTGTATAAGCGATAGCAAGCTTAAAGTGGGCTTTACCTAAAATTTGGTATTCATCTCGAGCAAGTTGGCTCGGATCACCTGAATAAAGACGGGAAACTTCACGATATTCCATGATGGCTTCATCTAAAAGTCCTTTTTGAAGATACCAATTTCCAAGATTTAAATGGCGCGAAGGGTCTTCCTGGCATGCACTAATCATCAGTACCAGAAAGGCGGGTAAGAGCAATCGGCAGCGTCGGGATATATAATCAATCATAATAGAACGTGAATTTTTAGTATTAGGTGGTGGAAAATCAAGAAGAAAATCCATCAACATTAAATGCATGTTCTGAGGACTGTTTTGGATCACGAACGACAAAATGGAGTATTGCCATGCCTAAAAAAAGACTCGCGCCGATAATATAAAGCGACAGGGTATAATTACCGAACCGAACCATATAGCCAATGCCCACAATAAAAATTAAAACAAACGGTGCAAGCATAGTATCCACTAAAGCCATGTATGTTTTGGTATCCCGCTCTTCAGCAAAATCAAAGACAAGATTCATGGCCGATGGCATAAAAGCACCTTGACCTGCACCAATGGCCATGAAAACCGCATAAACCCATAACATATTCTGTGAAAAAATAGCAAGGAATATTGCTATGAAGTGGGCCAAATAGGCAACCATCATTCCAGATTTATGACCCATTTTATCTCCTAATATTCCTACAACATAACTGGTAAAGCCAGATGCTATCACATTCAGGATTGTAAAGATTCCGGCTTGACTCACATCAAAATTGAATTTATCCTGACAATAAATTGCATAAAGTCCCAATCCCGGTAAATGTGCAGCGAAGAGGATGCGGGATAAAATGTATTTTTGGAAATTTTTATGGCCAACCACAATGGATTTTGTTTCAGTTAAAAAATCTTTAATTGTTTTGTGGCGGTGTTCTTTCTTCGGTGATTTGACGCGGAAAAACAAAAACAGAAACGTACCAATGGTTAGACTTATAAATAGTATAAAAAACCCAATTCCAAAATTTCTGGGGAATGGCATGTTGCTGGATAATAGAAATCTTAAGATGAATCCACCTGCAAAGCCACCCACACTATTAAAGGCAAATCCTAACCCAAAAAATTTACCTCGTTCAGATTTCAAAGTGGATTGATTTAAAAATTCAGCCCAAATAGGTATAATGATACCTATCGATAAAGAATACAATATGAAATAAGAAAAATATACTTTCCAAGCAGTTTGAATTTGTTCAGGATCCAGAATGGTAAATGTGAATCCCATGGCAAAAGCCACCATAAGAATGATTATGTGCACTAGGATAACAGCTTTTTTGATATTGCGGATATTTCTCCCAAGAGTCGCAATAATTAAAGTTGGTAATGCAATAAGAATCGAAAATAATCCGGCAGTGGAAACAGCAATACTTTCTGGTGCACCCAATTCCCTTAAAAACAATGGCACAACCGCATAAAGCGTATGGAATGCGATACCGAACCCCCAACAGAATTCATGAACAAGATTATATTTTAAATTATGATTATGATCTTTGAGAGTTAACTCAGCCATAGGTCTCTTCCCGAGTGAGAAGAATCATAGATCCTAGAAGCAGAATTGCACCGATAATTTGTGCGAATCCCAACATGTGACCCCGAATAATCCAATCAAGAAAAACAGCAGACAGGGGCCATGTCAATTCATAAACTGTGGCATGGGATGCCTTCATATGCTTGAGCCCAAAATAATAAATGAAAAGTGCCATAGCACCGGTAGACATGACAATAATAACCAAATTCCGCCATTGATGAGTTGTGAGTTCTAGTGTTCCAAAACCATCCGATGTAACAGTGAAAATGATGAGAGCACATACAGCTGTTAAAGATAATCGCAGTGCAGTAACAGCAGTAAAGGGTAATCGATTCAACGCATGTTTTCCAAGAACGGTGGAGCTCCCCCAACTGAATGCGGCCAATGTTGCCAGAAGCGCTGCAATGAGTGTTTTATCATCCCAGTCCGCAATAGATGTGGTTCCAAAGGTGACAAGATAGGCACCTAACATGGCCAACAGAGCCAAGCCAATAAATCTCTGGGTAAGTTTCTCTTTTAAAATTATGGCTGCAAGGGAAATGGCAAAAATTGGTTGGAGTTTCTGTAAAAGCACAACCACCGACAGATCAATATAGTCTATATAGCTCAATGCTTTTGTGTAAAAGTATGTCCCTAAAATTCCACCGCAGATAGAGATCCATAAGACAGAGATCCAACCACGTTGCCCCAGTTTTTTTATCTCTGGCCACGTTTTGATAAGAAATGGTAAAAACAGAAGCGCTCCAAATGCATGTTCGAGAGTCACTACCAAAAAAGATGATATGGAATAAAGCTCCTGCCTTAAGAATCCATCCGCGCTCCATAGAAGGGCCGCAAAAATAACAGCTAGCGGTGGGAGTATTTTTCGCATCATTAAAATTAGGGGAAGATTTGAACTTTATCGTGGGTTATTTAGTGTCATGCGGGACAGTGCAGGATATAATAATAAAACCCTAAATCTTCCCTTTCCGCTTCAAGACTTTCAATGCTTCCGATTTACTCAAGGTGCTTAACTCAGATTCATATGTTTTTACAAACTGGATCACAGCGGATGCATCCACATAGGAATATTGACGCAGCGCCCAGCCAATGGCTTTCCGGATAAAGAAGTTAGGCTCATTCATCCGTTTTTTACAATAATCAAAAAGCCGTTTTGGGTTTGTTCTGTCCTTAAAATTCAATTGATGTAAAATGGCGGTTCGGCGAATCCACATATTCTCATGGTCGATCCATTCATCCATGATTGTAACCGTTTCCGGATAATTGAAAACCATTGCTCCGGCCATGTGGCTGGCTATGGTATCCACCGTATCCCACCAAGATTTTGTCGTTATCAATTTTTGGATAAAGAGAATAGATGCCGGTGTAAAATATTTTTTGTACCGTTTCGCCAAATCAAGTCCAACATATTGATATTCCCTTTTGTCCAATACCCACAAGGTTGCAATAATCGACTGAAGCTCATTTTCAGAATGGATTGAATGTCCTTGCCACCATTTCCTTTGGAGGTCCCGCCTCAAGGTACTTTTGATGCCAAAAAAAGGAAAATGACCTTTCATATATTGGGCCATGTGCACCGCATTTTTATCATGGGTGTTTTCTTTCAATAGACGCGTTAGTTCATTTATTTGATTATTGGGCGACATGATAATTATGATCCAAAGAAAATAAAATGTCCTCTATATTCCAGTTCACCTTTACAGCAAAGGAATGACCAAAAACTACAAAGATAATTTACTGCCAAGTCTCATTGCCGGAACTATCAATGGTATTATTTTCATTGTGTCTGCCATGTCGTTGTCTGCCCTGATCTTTACGGGCCCACTTGCTGCATTCCTTCCTCAAGGCATTGGAATTTTGCTGGTTGGGTCTATCATATTTGCCCTTTTTTCTGCATTCACAGCAACGTATCCGCTGGTTCTGATTGCGCCTCAGGATATTCCCATCGCCATTCTAGCCTTGATGGCTATTACAATTAGCACAGGAATCGGGGATCAGCTTTCCACAGAGGATGTTTATCAATTTATTTTTGTCGCCATTGGTGTCACATCCATTTTGGTTGGGATTTTCTTTTGGATATTGGGCCGCTTTCGATTAGGGAAATTAGTCCGTTTTATTCCCTTTCCCGTAGTAGGTGGATTCATGGCTGGAACCGGTTGGCTCATTGTCAAATTTTCTTTTAGCATGATGACAGATATGGATTTGACCCTGTCCAATACCTTTAATTTCTTGAATTCGGATGTATTAATCCAGTGGGTACCGGGCTTAGTTTTTGCAGTTGTACTTTTACTGGCGAGCCGGCGAATCAGTCATTATTTATTGACGCCGGGAATCCTAACAGGAAGCATTCTTTTATTCTATGGCATTACATCTTCCCAAGGATTGTCATTCAATGATCTGGAAACAGGCGGATTTTTGCTGGGCCCTTTCCCTGAAGGTGGACTTTTCCCCGGTACGCCATTGCCTTATGTATCAGATTTTCGCTGGGATCTGTTTTTATCCCATCTCCCGGCCATTGCCACCATGATGGTTCTGAATGCCATTTCCATCCTGTTTAATTACAGTGGACTTGAATTGGTTGTTAAAGAAGATTTTGACTTGGACAAGGAATTACGATTAACTGGTTATGGCAATATTCTGGCAGGATTTGCAGGAACTCCTCCCGGGTATATCACCCTAAGTGAAACATCCATGGCTTACAATATTGGAGCCCGGACTCGATTATCCAATATCATTGTTGCGCTTCTTTGCGGCATTACTCTCATTTTTGGGGCAAAAGTGATTTCCGTTTTTCCTAAAGTGATCTTGGGCGGATTGCTTCTGAATCTTGGATTGGATTTTTTAGTGGAATGGCTTGTGGATACTTGGAAACGGCTCCAGAAAATGGATTATCTTGTTATTGTTCTCATCCTGGTTGTTATTGCAACTGTTGGATTTTTAGAAGGGATTGTCATTGGCCTGCTTATGTCCATTGCTTTGTTTGTAATCAAATATTCAAAAGTAGAAGTAATCAAATACGAACTATCGGGAAAAACTTATAGCAGTAATGTCGGTCGATCAGATCAGATGAAGAAAATTCTTGAGGAAAACGGTGATAAAATTTTTATCCTTCCGCTTCAGGGTTTTGTCTTTTTTGGCACGGCCAACCAAATTCTTGAACGAGTACAGCAACGGTTCGAATCAGACCCCATTATAGATATGTCATTCCTGGTGTTTGATTTTCGGCAAGTGACAGGTGTTGACTCTTCTGCTGTGAACAGTTTTAATAAATTACAGATCATGGCTGAGAAAAATGAATTCCGGGTTTTGTTGTGCGGCATGAGTGATGATGTCCACGACCAATTTGAGACGGAAAATCTCATATCAGAAGATTCAGACATATTTAATGCATTCGGCGACTTAGATCATGGGCTGGAATGGTGCGAAGAATCCATTATTCATAAATCTATTTCACTAAATGAGAATGAAGACCATCCCATCAGCGTTGAATCCTTCAAGGATAAATTCCAACAGGTAGCGGATTATTTTGAATATCGTGAAGAGTTGGAAGGAACCCGCATCATTGAGCAAGGAGAAGATCCCGGAGGGATTTACTTCATTGATTCGGGAAAAATTTCGGTTTGGTTAAATACGGGAGATGGAAGCGAGATTCGATTGAAAACGATGAGCGTAGGAACTGTAGTAGGAGAAGTCAGCCTTTATCTTGGCTCATTGGCATCCGCATCTGTGGTGACAGATGAGCCATGCCAGATCTATTATTTATCTAAGAAAAAATTCAATGAATTAAACCAGGATGCTCCTCATAAAGCCAGTGAACTACATACCTATGTTGTAAAATTATTGAGTGATCGATTGGCTGAATCAAATGCTACGATTCGAGCATTAATGCGTTAATTATTAGATTAGGCTTGCCCGCTTATGCCCAGGGAAGGGCCAAGATCCATGCCCAGGGATCCAATTGCTTGTTGCCACATTTGTTCTGGGTTAACATTGAAAATAAAATCTTGCGTGGTATTTTGCATGAGCCAATCACCGTTTTCAATTTCTCTTTCCAATTGTCCCTGTGACCATCCGGAATGCCCCAACATTAATTTGAACGGGATATCCGGTCTACGTTGAAGTTCTTTCAAAACATGTTGTTGACTAGTCATTGAAATATTGTCGGAGATATTGATTGTTCCTTCAGATTTATAGGTGGCATCATGAAGTACAATTCCCCGTTCCAATAGCACAGGACCGCCAAAAAAAATATCATTTACCAAAGAATGAATGGTATCATCACCAATATAGAGTTTTTCAAAAAGTTCTTTTAAGTCCGGTGCCTGAAATTGCTTATTGATTATCATACCCATAGCACCTTCTTTGTTATGCTCACAGACAAAAACCACAGCTTTGGAAAAATAGGGATCTGTCATGTGGGGCATGGAGATAAGGATTTGGTTTGTTAAAGAACCCATGGCTCAAAGTACCAATTCTGGAATTCCGTGTCAAGTAAATGAAAACAAAATTCCACGATTTTCTAATGTTAGAATTAAAGTGCATACCAATGTAAATGTGGTTTAAGGCTAACTTAGTCATCCCAGAAAATTTTAAAACAATATTAATGATTTCTTAATAGAAATGAATCTCAGGAATAACTTGGTATCCTTTTTGCACGTCTAATAAAGTTATGGAATAAAAGCAAATCGTCTTTGGGGTGCTGGATCAAAAGTCTGTAAATTTCGGGATGTTCAAAATTGTCTCAAATTATAGGGTGTAAACTGCGGTGCCAAATCCCACTGATAAGATAATAATCAAAGGTGCACGCCAGCATAATCTTAAAGATATCAATGTAGAAATTCCCAGGGATAAACTGGTAGTAATCACTGGCTTGTCCGGCTCAGGAAAATCATCTCTCGCATTCGATACAATCTATGCAGAAGGCCAAAGGAGATATGTAGAATCACTCTCGTCTTATGCACGGCAATTTCTAGGCATCATGGAAAAACCGGACATGGATGGCATTGAAGGATTATCTCCAGCCATTTCCATCGAACAGAAAGCCACAGCTCGAAATCCAAGATCCACTGTTGGTACTGTTACGGAAATCCATGACTATCTTCGACTCCTTTATGCCCATATTGGATTACCCCATTGTTGGAAGTGTAGAAAACCGATCCAAAAACAAACAGTTCAGCAAATTGTCGATACAGTGAGCAAATTCAAATCCGGGACTAAAATGCATATTTTGGCCCCCCTTATTCGTGGGCGCAAAGGAAAACATAAAGGCGTTTTTGATGAGATCAGGAAAGAAGGTTTCCTACGTGTTCGAGTAGATGGTGACGTAATGTCTGTAGATGATAAGATCATTTTGAATAAAAATAAAAAACACACCATCGAGGTTGTGGTGGATCGACTCATAATAAAGAAAGACATGCATGAGCGCTTGACCGAGTCCATTGAATTAGCACTGAAGATTGGCAGTGGTCTCATTTTGGTCAATGAATTACCAAATAAAGAACATTTGTTTTCTGAACATTTTGCCTGTCCCGATTGTGAGGTTTCCATGGAAGAAATGGTGCCGCGAATGTTCTCATTTAATTCTCCTTATGGTGCCTGCCCAAAATGTGATGGATTGGGGTCTCATATGGAAGTGGATCCTAATTTGATCGTACCTGATAAATCCAAAAGCCTTATTCAGGGGGCCATTGCATCGCTGGGAGAACAACCCCGAGGAAACTGGTATGGGAGTATCCTGAAAAGTCTCTCCCGTCATTACGAATTCAATTTTACCACGCGATGGATTAAGATGGATCCCAATGTTCGTCAAATGTTGCTCTACGGTACTGGAGATAAAAAATTTAAAATGGACTACAGTTCCGAGCGTTGGAGTGGAACTTATTCCGGAGGCTGGGAAGGGGCTATTCCGAATTTAATGCGCCGATACACCCAAACTAAATCTTCTGGCATTCGCGAATGGATCGAACAATTTATGAGTATGCGCCCTTGTTTTGATTGTAAAGGCGCCAGGCTCCGGAAGGAAACACTTGGGGTTATGATTAATGAAAACAATATTGGCCATGTGTCTTCCATGTCCATCCGGGATTTAAATATCTTTTTTCAAAACGTAAATCTCACAAAAAT
>JABHKE010000079.1 GCA_018692355.1 Fidelibacterota bacterium | reverse complement strand
TATGACACTATTTATTTTTTCCTGTCATTGCGAACGAAGTGTGGCAATCTACATCCGTTATTTAAACATTCCTGTCATTGCGAACGAAGTGTGGCAATCTACATTCGTTATTTAAACATTCCTGTCATTGCGAACGAAGTGTGGCAATCTACACCCGTTATTTACATATTCCTGTCATTGCGAACGAAGTGTGGCAATCTACATCTGTTATTTAAGCATTCGAGATTACCACGGTTTCTACCGAAACCTCGTAATGACATACTATTGGGTCATGTTGATTCAAACTGGATGCCGGCTCAGTGACCGACATGACAAAGATAAAAAACCCCGCCAAAGTTATTTGATTAACTATGACGGGGTTTCTTTGATTCTATAACCAGGATTTAAGGTCTTGCAACTCGATAAGGAATGGACCAAACAACTGTATTATAACCACCATCTTCCACAAAAATGGTTGCCAGATCCACTGTCTCATAAAATGAGCGAAATCCACTACGATTAAATCCGGCACCAGGTCCATGTGCTCGCCATCCTCCTGTATGAGTATTATCATTCATGACAGCATCAAGAACAACACCTTTATCGTTCAGGAATTTTCGACCGCGCATATTACGAGACCGTCCATAATTTTTGAATACCCATTCACCAACATCGGAGCTATCCATAGTCAGTTCCGGGCCTGCATTTTCTACAGTTACTTCAACTTGATAGGGTGAAAATGCTGTTAAAGTGGGCAGTGCATCACGATCAATAAATAGATCTCCAATGCCATTGGCTGCAAACGAATAAATCAAATCACCCTGTTCCAGACTATCAGAAAGTGCATACACAGCTAATGAAGAAATCGATACTTTATCTCCGGAGCCGCCAACCATAGGTGAAAGCGCATTCACTTTCCAAACGTATCCATCAGGATTTGAATCGTTTTCATATTGCACAAAGCGTACCTTGCGAACGAGACTGGATGTAAACTCTTTTGAAAAACTGATAGAATCGATTTGAGTGTGGTCGGTAGTGTCAAATGCTTTCACAAATAATTCTCCAGTGATTACGTATGTGACCAATCCAATGGCTGTATCGCCATTAATATCGAATTCAACCGTTCTGTTTCTGTCAGTAATATGTCTGCCATAGCGAATTCGATACCCTTCCCCAAATGCCAGGGTGTCTGTCATAATGCGTCCCACCCCATCAGTTTCAAGTCCAAATTCATGATTCAATTCAGCATCATCACCATCCGTTTCAAATCCGTCTACTCCCGCCACATCGTCGTCATCTAAGAGCGCTATAAGTAATGATTCAGTATCAACTGTACTATCATCAACGCATCCGATAAACATGAACAGAGTTATTGAAGTTATTATGAATAATAGTTTTTTCATTTTTATATCCTTTTTGTTTTAGAAACCACGTCGTTTTTTACCGCCACGACGTCCTTTCATTTTACCTCGTTTCCCTTTTTTGCCGTGATTTTCTCTGAGTTCTCCACCAATATTTCGCATCATTTTCTGTTTAAACATTCCAAGATTGGCCAACTGCCTGGGAGACAATATATCATCCATTCCCAGAAGGAATTTTGCTTCAAGGTCCACATGCTTTTTTCTTAATTCTGTAATTTTTTTCACCGTTTCTTTTACATCTTTTTCAGGAATATCTTCATCCTTTTTTAATTTTTGTTTCATCTCCTTACCAAGGGCCCGTTCCATTTTTTTCACTTCATCTAATTCATCTCGATGCTGACGAAATCTTGGAAAGAATTTTTCCGCTTGTTCCGGTGTAAGAGCCAATTCTTCAGTGAGTTTCCAAACCATCATCATTTCCATTTTATCGGATCGTTTATGATCACGATCTGGCTCATCAAAATCCTGTTTTACGGAACCTTCGTGGTCACGATCCCGATGGTCAAAATCTTGTGCGTTTAAGCCACACATTAATGCCACAATTAAAAATATCTTCATAAGGATACCTCTTCTTCCATTTTTATTTCATTTAATAAATCTACTGCTTCCCATAAATCACCTTCATCTAAAAGAAAATAGGCTAAATCTTCTGTATAAGATTCGTCTACTTCCAGGGAATCAATGGACATGGTCCAAAAGTCAGTCTCAAAATATTCTTCGGTTTCAGTTGAATAATAAATATCTTCATAAATCGGTGCACCCAGTTGAGACCATGATAAAAATCCAATAACAAATATCATGATGAAGGATGTCATGATAGTTTTTTTATCTTGTTCAGATTCTTTAATTCGTCCATGCAATTTTGATAAAAATTGGTCAGAGTCCGAATTGGGGTCAGAGCTGGACTTCATGTTTAATATTTTTTGTTCAAAATTATTCATCACTTAACCATTCCTTGAGTGT
>JABHKE010000067.1 GCA_018692355.1 Fidelibacterota bacterium | reverse complement strand
GGACGCTGGAATTGGAATGTATCCGTTGATG
The DNA here is from genome assembly GCA_018692355.1 of Fidelibacterota bacterium. GTDB lineage: Bacteria > Fidelibacterota > Marinisomatia > Marinisomatales > UBA1611. The sequence goes on along the minus strand of JABHKE010000067.1, from coordinate 2,933 downwards.
GGATCCTCATAAAAATTATCCAGGTTTTTGATCAGTTCACGGGTTGAAAGATAATCGACAGTTTCTCCAAATACATCATCTGCTAAAAATTGATCTTTCGCCCATGTTTTTAAATAGCCATGAAGTCGTCCATCTAATACACCGTGAAGATACGCTGTTTTGACCCGATGGGTAGTTTCGGGATGATAATCAACATTCTTGGCGATCCTGTTCCAATCATTCCCATCCCAGAAGAGGCGATTCTGTTGGCCCGTTAAAACAGCCAATAATGATAATATTAAAATAAATATTCGGGTTTGCATCATAGAAAGTTTACAACGATTAATCATTTTTCACGACAACAGTTTTAATGTTCACGAATTCCATCATACCAATGGATGACAATTCTCTTCCATACCCAGATTGTTTAATACCGCCGAAGGGTAACCTTGGATCTGATTTTACAAAATCATTTACAAAACATAAACCTGCATCCAAGTGCTTTTTAGCAATTTCTTCTCCTTTTATTTTATCTCGGGTAAATACTGCTGCACCAAGACCAAAGTCAGTTTGGTTAGCTAAAGAGATTGCTTCTGCTTCATCGTTTGCTTTTATTACTGAAAATACTGGACCAAAAATCTCTTCATCAAAAGCGGCCATACCTGGTTTGACATCCACTAGCAATGTGATGGGATAATAAAAACCCGGTCCATCCGGCATCTGACCACCCAAACGCAGATCAGCACCCGATTCAATTGCCCGTTCCACTTGATTATGAATTTCATCCCTTGCAGAGGCAGAAACCATGGGACCCATATCAACTTCATCTAATGGGTCGCCCATAATTTTTGTTGATAACTTTTCTTCAAGATGGGTTAAAAATGAATCATAAACTGATTCATGGACAATAATTCTTTTTGCACCAATACAACTTTGGCCCGCATTCAGGGTTCGACCTGTTACACACGCATCTGTGGCTATGACCAAGTCTGCGTCTTCCAAGACTACATATGGATCACTTCCCCCTAATTCAAGGACTGTTTTTTTCAATACACTACCGGCTGTTTCTGCCACTGATTTTCCTGCTGGAGTACTCCCTGTCAAGGTAACTGCAGCAATAGATGGATCTTTGATTACCTCTGCCACTTCTTGCCCGGGGATGACCAAGTTTCGAAAAATATTTTCCAAGAACCCTGAATCAATAAAACATTTTTCAATGGCCGCTGCGCACCCTTGGACATTTGATGCATGTTTCAGGATGGCACCATTCCCCGCTGTTATAGTTGGGATGGCAAACCGAAAAACCTGCCAGAATGGGAAATTCCATGGCATGATCCCCAGCACCAATCCAATCGGTTGAATTGAAATAAGACTTTTCTGACCCGATATATCCACTTCCTTGTCTACTAGATATGGTTTTGCTTTTTCGGCATAATATTCGCAAAGCCATGCACATTTTTCCACTTCTCCCAATCCTTGGGATAAAGGTTTACCCATTTCCATGGCCATCAGTTTCGCATATTCTTTTGCTCGATCCCGAAGGGTTCCTGCAGTCTGTTCCAGACATGAAATTCTAAAATCTAGATCAGTATTACACCAGTTTTTTTGTGCCTGTGATGCTTGGTTAAGAATATATCCTATCTCCACAGGCGAATGTTTAGGATAGGCTTTTATTTCGTCACCGGTAGCAGGATTGATAGATATTAATGCCATTAATTAATCTCCAGTTTGTCTAGGATAAATGCGTAATAAAATGCCACGTCTTTTAAATAATCAAAACGACCTGATGATGAAAAGTGTCCCGCTCCCATAATGGTTTTTAGTAATAGATCATTATCATCTTTTTTCAGGTTGCGAAGTTTTGCCGTCCATTTTGCTGGTTCCCAATATGGAACTCGCGGATCATTATATCCTGCCAAAACCAATGTATGGGGATAAGCCTTGGCCTCAACATTATCATAAGGTGAATAGGTCTTCATATAATTATAATAATCTTTTTCTTTTGGATTCCCCCATTCTTCAAATTCACTAACGGTCAGTGGAATTGATTCATCCAACATCGTATTGATAACGTCCACAAAAGGCACGCTTGGGATGGCTACTTTGCAAAGATCCGGTGCCATGTTCATTACGGCTCCAATCAAAAGTCCGCCAGCACTGCCGCCATAAATTGCTAATTTCTCCGATGATGTAATTCCTTCATTTTCCAAAAACTGACCTGCTGAAATAAAATCTTCAAATGTATTTTTCTTTTGTTTCAGTTTACCATCTAAATACCATTTTCTACCCATAAAAGATGATCCACGGATGTGGGCACGAGCATAGACCATTCCGCGATCTACAAGGCTGAAAATGTTTGAAGAAAACCAGGGATCATAGGTGGCACCATAACTGCCATATCCCCATAGAAAGCAGGGATTATTTCCTTTTAAATCAATCCCTTTTTTATACAATAATGTAATAGCCAATTTTTTCCCGTCATGCGTTGGTGCCCATATTCTCTCAGAAACATAATTATCAGATTCATACCCGCCTAAAATTTCTTCCTTTTTCCGGAGAGTGTTTTTGTGATTTTTAAAATCAATATCATAAACACAATAGGGTGTTTTAAACGATCCATATCCGAATCGAAAGAAATCAGAATTCCAATCGTAATTTTCTTCAAACGTCAGGGAATAAATGTCCTCATTCATTTCAATCTTGTACCAGGATTCATCTTCAAAATTAAAAAGACGAATTTCAAGATTCCCATTTACACGTTCTAATACTGCCATATGGTTTTTAAACATGGATACATCGTCTATAGTTGTTTTATCCCTATTGGGAATGATTTCATCTTCTTTCCCACCTTTAAGTGTCGTTCTGATCATTTTAAAGTTGATCGCATCTTTATTCGTGATCTGATAAAGATAATCACCACGGTGGTATACGTAATATTCGATGCCCTGCTCTCT
>JABHKE010000059.1 GCA_018692355.1 Fidelibacterota bacterium | reverse complement strand
TTCCTGGATTGATAATATAACCACACCCAACCATGTTGAAACATTAAATGAAATAATATCAAAGTCTGTTGCCGACGCTATAATAGAATTAGAAGAATCTTTTGGTATAAATATTTCCAATTGGAAATGGGGCGACGCACATTCCTTAACCCACCCGCACATGTTGTCAAAAGTAAAATTATTAGATTGGTTCTTTGATTTAAACGTTGGCCCGTTCCGATCGGGTGGTTCAGACAAAACACCCAATGCGGGTGGATACTCTTTTAATAAACCCTATCATCAAAGTGCGGGCGCATCCATGAGAAGAATTGTAGATTTCAACAATATGAATGAAACACAATTCGTTTTACCAACAGGCCAGTCAGGGATTCCCAGTAGCCCTCATTATCGTGATCAGGCGGAGATGTACCACAGCGGTGAATATCGCACAACATGGTTTGATGAAGATTATATTCGATCTAGTAAGCATTTTCGACATCTTGTTTTAACTCCTTAATCTATGATTGAATTAATTCTTTATTCTGCCTTTATCCTGTTATTGGTTAGGCACCGGTTTTTTTGGGTGGCTCGTCATCGAAAAATATCACCCAAAAATTCTCCTCTCATTATGGCCCACCGAGGCCTTAAAACGAATTCACCAGAAAATACAATTTCATCATACAAAGAGGCAATAACCGCCGGTTTTGATGCCCTTGAATTAGACATATTACAAACAAAAGATGGTGAATTAATTTGCTCTCATAATTTCGATTTAGAAAGAGAATCAAATGGTGTCGGCTGGGCTCAACATACCGACTATAACAAATTGAAAGATATTCAAACGGGCGTTTATACACACCCACAAAACACCCAAACGATTGCCAGGCTTCAAGATGTGTTAGATGAAATCCCCAAAAATATATTTTTAAATATTGAAATTAAAACCCATTCGCTTTTTGATTTATCTGCTTCAAAAACACTTGGTAGGCTCTTTAAAAGATCCGGAATACAACATTCATTCATGGTGTCATCTTTCAACCCGGTTGTTGTTGCATATTTTCGCCTTTTCTTCCCTAACATATCTATTGGTTATATCCTGCAGAATATATCTTGGTTGTGGACAACGCACTGGTTACACCCAGACTATTTACACCCTCGTGCAGATTTAATTGATAATGAATTATTAGAGATGAGTCAAAACCATAGCCTTTCTTTAAATCTTTGGACTGTGAATACAATACCTGCGTTAGAATGGTGTATACAAAATCATATCTCAGGAATTATTTCAGATAATCCAAAAGCAATTCATGTATGAAATAGAGAAAGTATCCCCAGGTGTTGTGCGCCCGCTTCGCCATAAAGTTCTTCGCCCAAACTTACCTTTCGAAGCATCATGTTTGCCATCAGACAACGACCCTGATGCAATTCATTTTACACTAAAAAAGGACGATACGATATTAAGTGTTGCATCGCTTTATTCTGAATCACTTGAAGGTATGCCTAATAAAAATGCCTACCGACTTCGAGGAATGGCAACAGAGCCCGCAAAACAGCGAAAGGGGTTTGGGGCGATGGTTCTTCACGGGGCCATGGATCATTTGAAAAAGGAAACCGATGTGGAAATTGTGTGGTGCAATGCCCGCGTAACAGCATTCGGGTTTTACGAAAAAATGGGCTTTACAATCTTGGGAGAAGTATTTGATATCCCAAACCTTGGCCATCATAAAACAGGATTTATAGAACTATGAAGTCAATTACAGTTCAAGAATTACATAGGCTTATGAATAATAACGAACAGATTACTTTGATTGATGTCAGGGAAAAGAGGGAGCGAGTTACGGCTTCAATTAAAGGATCTACCCATGTCCCAATGATGGCTATTCCATACCAACTTGAAATATTTAATAAAGATGAGTCCGTTTATCTGTTCTGTCACTCAGGTGTCCGCTCTGCACAAGCTTGTTTATATCTGGAGCAACAAGGCTTTGATTCTGTAAATATTATAGGGGGCATTCATGCTTGGTCTACCGAAGTTGATTCATCAGTCCCAACATATTAAACTAGTTATAAAATAATATTAATTTATAATTTCTCATCTTATCTTCCTAAAAACAATTATTGGAGAGATGAAAAATGAAAAAAGCAATTAGGTCTTTAAGTTTTATTTACCTGCTTTCCACAGTTTTATTTTCGGAAAGCAATACAAGTGGAAAAGTGTTTTTTAATCACTCAACCGATTTGAGTGAAGACGGAATTAATGCGTTCAATATGAAACGTGCATATCTGACCCTAGCTAATGATGTCAGTGAATCTGTGTCTTACAAAGTAACCTATGATATTGGAAGCAACGATGGCGGTAGCGCATACACAGCATTTTTAAAAGTGGCGATGGTTAAATTGAAAACAAATTTTGGAGATGTCTCTTTAGGCATGCAGGGTATGAATATGTTCAAAACCATGGAAAATACATGGGGGCACCGCTTCATAGCTAAAATGCCAATGGACACATACGGATATTCAGCCTCAGCAGATTTAGGAGTTGGCATCACCCGCTCTTTCGGATCGGTGTCCACAAGTGCCCTTATCACCAACGGTGGTGGATACAAAAAAGTGGAATCCGATTCTCATAAAAAAATATCTCTACATGCTGTATATGGTGAATCAAAATTAAATAAAAAAGATGGGTTTAATTTCGGCACAAGTTATTCTCTGAAGCCTAGCGATGTAGATTCTACTTCTATAGAAAATATAAATGTAACAGGTTTATTTGCCGGTTATGCTGGAAAAGATTTTCGATGTGGATTTGAATTTGATAATAGGTGGGTTTTTCAAGAAAACGAATTTGATGAGAATAGCAATATTATCAGTGTCTATGGAACGTATCAACTCAATGATAAACTATCCATCTTGGCCAGATTAGATCAAGTAGATACTGATATATCAAGTGATGGCGGTGGAGTTCAGGCGATTATTGCAGGTGTTCATTACAGCGCTGCAAAAGGCCTAACCATTGCTCCTACAGTTAGAGTCAGGGCCCCTGAAGAAGGAGACTCAGAAAATTCAATTGTGTTGAATTTTCAGTTTGATTTCTAAATAAAAAGGATTGGACTTAGGAATCTATTGTCCTTGGCAACACTACGTAAAGTGCCGCACCACACAAACAGGCTAGTAGCCCCTTATTCCACCCCATTTGTTGTGGGAGAAGACCGCTCTCCTGAATCCAGGAAAGAATGGCGAACATAAT
>JABHKE010000120.1 GCA_018692355.1 Fidelibacterota bacterium | reverse complement strand
TCCCGTAACTACTGATATATAAAGAGATGCAGGCGGATCGTTTTCCGAAAATAAAAAAGTCCGGTAAATAACAGGTGGTTGGGACAGTTGACTCGCTGTCAGACTTATCTTTAATAAATAAAGATGTAATGAAAAACTATCGCTGGCGGTCATTATAATTTCAAAAATAGTCAAGGTTTGAAGTCGAAATACCGGTTATCCTGACTTATCCTGTCGAATGCTGGAATCTACTGTCAAGTACTGTCGTACCATTTTGGGTGTGATGATCTAGAATAAAACGGGTGTAGGGTTCGCCTGGTGATTTCATCGCCGTATTCGGGTGATTTTGGGGCTCGGTATTTTTTGGATCAGGTTTTTTTGTTTGTGGGATGATGGTTAGATTTGGATTGTAATAGGAGTCGTATATGAAAAATACCATTAGTTCCTGATCTGTATATTTTTTGTTAATTCATTAGATCGTAGATGGACCTGATCACGAAAGATACTTCATCATCATTTACATCTAAATTTTGATCGGGCTCAAACTCGATCGTGACAACTTCTTTGGGTAGCATTTCAAAATAATTATTACTAAAAATACCTTTAACATTAATGGACCTTAGGTGTAATTGGTATAAGAATGAATGTGCTTGTATCGTGATCAGATACGTTTCATTTACTTTCTTATAATCAATATCAAACTCTGGTTTTGGTATGGTGAGTTCTTTCGCTTTTAAAAAGAAATGATTATTCATGTTAATGACCCCATTATCAGATAACAGTTCACATTTTATGAATATTTCAGATGGGTCATTTTCACCAATCAAATCTTTTTTATTAAGACTTGTTGCAATATCAGATGTGTATGGTCCTATTTCTAATTCAATACTTTCTTCAAAAACGATCGTACCATCAAATTTGTACATCCTTGTTAAGAGCTTTGCCAGACATCCTTTCATTATATCATTAATAACGTAAATATCTACCATTCCATCTTTTTCTGTAAGTGATATCAGAGTTGAATCAAAAAAACGTTTCGCTGTATAATGTAGGGCTTTCCAATTACCCTCATAGTCTACACTGGACCATGAAATAACGGGCCAACAATCATTGAACTGCCAATATAATGTCCCCATGCAGAATGGCATATTTCTTCTATGACTTTCCACAGCAGATCTTATTGCCTGGGCCTGCATGATCTGACTCAGAACCACCGTAGATCTAAAATCACCATTTATAGTGTAGTGGTCTTCTATATATTTAATAAGATTACCCGTACCTAATGATGCTTTCTGGTGCGCTTTCATCACATCTGAATCAACGCTGAGATCATCTTCATGAGCAAATGTTTTAATCGTTTTTAGATCTGGAAAAGATTGCATTCCATATTCTGATAAGAATCGGCCCACATTCTTATCAAAAGCTTCAAAACCGTCACCGCCATGCCAAACACCCCAATAGTGGTTATCCCCACTTCCATATATCTGATCCTCGCTAGGCAGGTCGATGCTATGTCCTGGCGAGCTAGGCCAGTATAGCCTTCCAGGATCCACTTCTTTACAAACAGCTGGCAGGAGCTTATGAAATAGCGTCTCATAATCCTCCCATACAGAATCTGGAAGTTGTTCCTTCCATCCCCAGCTCAGCCACCCAGATGCTATCTCATTATTTCCACACCAAAGGATAATGCAGGCATGGTCCTTTAACCGTTTCAATTGGTATCTTGCTTCTTTTTCTACGGATAATAAAAATTCATCATGGGCGGGATACATTGAGCAGGCAAACATAAAATCCTGCCAAACCAGAACTCCCATCTCATCGCATATCTCATAGAAACAGTCCGGCTCATAGATACCTCCACCCCAGATACGTAACGTATTCATATTTGCTAAGACCGCATCTTTTATAAGTCTTTGATAGTCTTCCCGAGTTAAACGTTCAACAAAAGAGTCTGCTGGTATCCAATTAGCTCCCTTTGCAAATATTGGCGTACCATTTACATGTATCTCAAACGATTCTCCTTTTTCATCTTTTTCTCTTTTGATCGATACTTCTCTGATACCAATTCTCTTTTCTACTATTTGCTCATAGTCACTTAACAGCAGTAAAACAGTAAAGTCATATAATGGTTGATCACCATGCCCTGCTGGCCACCAAAGTTCAGGGTCATCAATGGTAAATGAATATTCCAATTCATTATCTCCCTCCCTTATTTGAATGGGATATTCAATGCTTTTACCTGTTTTTGATTCCGTGATGACCATCTTCCCATCTTCCTGAATATTTGAGAACAGATTTGCATAAACATTTAATTCCGCGATACTATCATTGACCTTATTATTAGCGATAGAAATATCTGAAAGCTGCCAATAGTCCCAAGCAAAAAGTTCTACATTTTTCCAGATCCCTGACGTTACAAAGCAGGGCCCCCAGTCCCAACCGTAATGATAAGGAGCTTTTCTTGTAAATGGGCTAGTTTTACCTGCCTGATCATTTTCAGCAGGAAGTGTATGACCTAGCGACTCCATGAGCGGAAGCACTTCTTTTATAGGCGATCGTAGCACGATCGTTAACTCATTCATACCAGGAAGCAGAACATCATTTACATTTGCGAACCAGGGATGAAACATATTATTTGAACTAATGATCTTTTTATTATTCAAGAAAATATCAGCATACGTATCTATCCCATGAAAACAGATCTCTTTATTCTTTCTATCTTGAATCTCTTTATCTGGAGTGAAAAATAACCTGTATGTCCAATCCCTATCTGATATCCATTGTAGCTCTGATTCATTGTTACCAAAAAACGGGTCAGGTATTAGTTCATTATTGATAAGGTCTAAATGAATATTCCCTGGAACATTTGCCTTCACCCAATCCTTACCATCTGCCGATCTGAACTCCCAGCCCTTGTTCAAATACTGAGATACTTTTGCACTCTTTTTCAATTTGATACCTTTATTTGAGGTTTTATTAATATTATAAAATAGGTTGTATGAACAATAAGTTTGTTCTTATAATATATGTATATTATAAGAAGTATACTATAAGATAAAATTGATTGGTCGATTACCAAAACCAATGGAAATCACAGAAATCATTAATAAAGCATGCTGGATTCAAGTAGTAAGTGCAACATTGAATGATTCTTCAAAAAATACTTCATTGGGCGTTTTGTACCCAAGTCTTTTTCTTGGACGATTGTTAATTCTTTTCATGGCATGGATTAACTCCTTATCTGTTATGGTTCTAAAGTCTCTGTTTTTAGGAAAGTATTGCCGGATGAGACCAT
>JABHKE010000168.1 GCA_018692355.1 Fidelibacterota bacterium | reverse complement strand
TCCACTTTTTGGCGTGCCGCTGCCGTATCCACGATGACCAGGGCCTTAAACGCATCAGCCACGCTGTAATATTTTTCATCGGTGGATATTACGTCCTGTAAAAAAGTACTAACTAATTCATCATTCTTATAATTTTTTAACGCATTCCAAATTGCCCTGCGTACCCGATTATCCTGCCCTTTTGCCATTGACATTAAGTCTTCCGCATATTTCTTAGATTTCAATTTCGCGAATGCATTCACTGCTTCTTTCCGAACACCCCAGAAAGGGTCATTTTTTGCCGCATTCAATAATGCATTTTCTACAATATGTCTTCCCTTTTTGGTACTTAATTCCTTCGCAGCAGCGATCCTATCCAAAATATGGGGACCATTCTCTAATTGGAGAATCCATTCAGAAATGGATTTATTAAAAGTCAATTTACAAGGGACGCGCATCCCTGCATTAAAAATAACCATTTTAGGCCGTTTTTCGGTCGGAACTTCATAGACCATTTCCTTGTCTTCTATCCATACCGTATGGCGTTCATTGTCTATTTGGATTTGAACCGGCATTTTGAATATATTGGTCCTTTCCAGATTTTGTTTTTGCTTCACAGTCAATTTGACTGATTTATTCCGCTGGTTATAGTTCCATTTTACGTCATATTCAGGATAGCCTGGTTCCCAGACCCATTGTTTAAAAAACCAGTCCAGATTTTGTCCTGTTGCTTCTTCCACCGCTTTTTTCAAATCTGGCGTTTCCACATTCTGATATTGGTTATCTTTAGTGTATTTTTGGATGGAGCGCCAAAAACCATCTTCGCCTATTACATCCCGCATCATATTCAGGATGAGACTTCCCTTTGCATAGGCGTTTCCGTCAAACAAATCCATGGGCTCATAATATTGGCAATATACTGTGGGGCGCCGCCATTTTTTATCTGTTCGTAGATAGCCATTAATTTCACCGAATCGGATATATTCTCCTTCGTCATTTCCAAATTTATGATCTCTGTAATCCCGAGCGAAAAAGGTAGCAAACCCTTCATTCAGCCACATATTTTTCCAATTTCGCGTGGTGAGCATGTCTCCATACCATTGATGAACCAATTCATGAGCTACCAAGCCCACACTGCTCACATCCGGCGCAGCAAATTCATCATGCATGGTTTTATCAGTGTTATGGGTCAGGGTGATATTTTCCATACCGCCAAACATGAAATCGTCAATAATAACCTGGTCATATTTTTCATAGGGATATTCTATGCCGGTTACATCACCAAAATATTTCATCATGTCTGTGGTTAACCCAAAAGAACGAAGTGTTTCCTGTTTATTTTCTTCATAAACCCAATAATTAACAGGAATTCCATTGTAAGAATCTTCCACTTTCACATATTCGCCGACCGCAAAGGAAATGAGATAACTCACCATGGGAAAATGCTCGTGCCAGTGCCAGGTGTGAGTTCCGTCACCATTATCTTTTATCGACATAAGCTCACCATTGGAAAGTGCAGTGAATTTTTTGTCCACGGTCAGGATGGTTTCAAAAGTTGCCTTATCATTGGGATAATCATAATGGGGCAGCCAAAAATGGTTATCTTCCGCTTCCCCTTGAGTCCAGGCCTGCAAGGGCTTGTCGGAATAAGTTTCATCCGGTTTAATAAAATATGTCCCTTTCCTGGGATTTGCGGTATAATCCAAACGGACTTTTACTGTATCTTCCCAGCCAATGGATTTATCCAAGGTGAGATAAACTTTGCTCCCGCTATGATTAAATGATATATCCTTCCCATTCAATTTCACACCATGAATCTCCATATCTTCCGCATCCAATGCGAATTCGGACAAAGAAGAATTAAATGCACTTAGTGTATGGGTTACATTTCCGGAAACAGACTTTTCTTCAAGGTCAACGGTTACATCTATCTTGATATGGTGAATATCCACGTCCCGGTCACGGGTACGCCGACTAGGTGCTTTCTCATCTGCGCTAAATAAAAAGGTGCAAACTAATAATAGTATAATATTTTTCATGTTAGTCTCAATTAAATAGGCCGAGAACTTAGGTTGAGACTAATTAATAATTCACCTTCCATTTTCCAAATAAAAAGCCCCAGTTAAATACACATTAGCATTGCAAACTATTAAACTGGGTCTTAACTATGTAGTTATTGGTCAATTCAATACTGGGTGAACTAATTTATTTTATCCGCGATAGCAAATGACGCTTACTCAAACCGTTAAGATTCCATTTTTTATGGTTAAAATAAAAGGAGAACACTGAAAAAGATATTAATGGAATATTGAGGGAAAATAATTTATGATTATCAGGTTATCTTTTTTATCTAAGTATCTTTAATGTAGTACTAATTTTTTGATAAATTCTGTTAAGGATATTTGAATAATAGCCAAGGTTTGGACCAAAATCAGGTAAAATAAAGATGGGTAAGAAAAAAACTTTAATTGTAATAATTACTATATCGTTTTTAGCGTTTTCGTGGATCGGCTACGTAACAATGAACCCAAATAAAACAAATCCAGGTATGGTTCGGTTTCTTTCATTAACTGACATTAATTCGATTGACCAATCTGAGCGTATTCGGCTAGGAGGGTTAGTTTCTCCGGGGACAATTCAAGTTTCAGAGAACAACTTGCTAGATTGTAATTTCAGATTAAAACAGGGTGAGCTTACTGTTCTTGTCCAATTTACGGGGACTCGCCCAGACCTTTTTAAGGATGAAGCAGAAGTCATCGTTGAAGGGAATTATCTAAATGGAATATTTAAGGCTGATCAACTTCAAACCAAATGTGCATCTCGATATGAGGGTGATTTGAAGGATGAATCAATTTATACTGCTGAATCTATATGATATCTATTTTTGGTAGTCTTTCCTTAAGCCTTGGGCTTGGGATGGCTGCCATCTGCATTTCCCTTTTATCTTTATTTCTGAAAAATAATGAATATAGATTTTTTATCGCAGGGAGCCGTGCAGCAATTGTTATATCTGTCTTATCAATTCTAGCGACTTTTTTATTATTAAATGAATTGCTGGTCAGCAACTTTGATGTTAGTTATGTAGCACATTATACTAGTTTAGAAACACCATTACTTTTTAAAGTTACAGCCCTTTGGGCGGGGCAATCAGGTTCTCTCCTGTTTTGGCTTTTTATCCTTTCTGTATATACCTTGATTGTCATATTCCAATATAGGAATTCATTTACAAATTTGTTGCCCTGGGTAATATTCGTTATGGTGATTGTTCAGGCATTTTTTCTAATCTTGGTGATTTTTGTTGAAAATCCATTTGCACCAACAATCGCAGACTTTCAGGTTACCAATGGAAATGGTTTAAATCCACTTTTACAAAATCTAACTATGGCGATTCATCCACCAATGTTGTATTTAGGATATGTCGGGTTTACAGTTCCATTCGCATTTGCAATTGCTGCATTAATTACGAAAGATACAGGCTCAGTATGGATTCGATCGATTCGTCGGTGGACCTTAATAGCCTGGTTATTCCAAAGTGCTGGTGTTATCCTAGGCGGCTGGTGGGCATATCATGAATTGGGCTGGGGTGGTTACTGGGCTTGGGACCCAGTTGAAAATGCATCATTTATGCCCTGGCTTACGGGAACAGCTTTTCTACATTCCATAATAATTCAGGAAAAAAAGGGAATGCTGAGAACATGGAATATGATTTTAATATTAACT
>JABHKE010000199.1 GCA_018692355.1 Fidelibacterota bacterium | reverse complement strand
ACTTGGATATGTCATTGCTTGAAAAAAGAAAAGAAACCAAAATCGTAAATCAGCCTGCTGTAAAAATAAAAATCGCAGGCGGAAAAACTGTGACCTTTTGATTCATTTTACAGAACTTTTTGGACTTGACCAAACCAAACTTTGGTTAGTATAAAAACGAATTTTTTTATTGTAGTTGTTTAATATGGAAGATTAGTCATTACTTTCTTCAAGCTCTAAGATGTCTCCTGGTTGACATTCTAATACATCACAAAGAGCTATTAATGTACTAAACCTGATTGCCTTAGCCTTGCCTCTTTTTAGAATAGATAAATTAGCCATTGTTATACCAACTTGCTCAGATAGTTCCGTAAGACTAACTTTTCTCTGCACGAGCAGTAAATCTAAATTCACTTTAATTGAAGTACTCATCAGATTGTTAACTCCTGCTCTCTACTGATTTGAGCTGCTTCGTTTAACAGTCCAGATAAAACCATTAATAGCAAACCAATTACTAAGCCTAATACATTCAGCTCAAACGCTGGATAAAATTGAATAGCTCTTGTATTAAAAACTATTTCCTTAATGAAAGCACCCCAACTATAATATTGATTAAGTGGTGTAATAATATTCCAGACAATGGTCACAATTCCGATGCGCTTTATTCGAGAAGCATTTTCTGTTGAAAAAGATAATCCACTTTGCAAAGACATGACCATTGCTCTAATTTGAATTACAACAAATAGTGCCACCATTGCGCTGATGAATTGAGTAGCAGCAAATAAATACCATGCATAAATGCTTGATGTATCAAAGGTAATTATCGATTTACCGCTAATCTCTGGATGCCTTAGCCCCGAGACATCAACATTCTGTAACTGATTAAAATCGAAGCTATACCCTGCATAGGCAGGGACATCGAATCCCCAAGTGTCTACTTGTTGTTGTGATATAGCCATAACAACAAGTACTGGCAACCACAAAATAACGATTGCATAAAAGATGGCTAGAAAAAAATCGAGAGTGCGTTTAACAATGCTTGTTAAGCTCCACTTTGCAGTATTATTACTAAGCTGCTTATCTCCTTGCCAGTTATATTTCTTTTTTACACACAGGGATATTTTAACTACGACAAAAATATAAACAACTAAAGCTGTTCCTAAGATGAAAATTGAGTACACTATTTTCTCCAAACAATTATTGATAAATATTCATTAACCTACTGGGAAGTTACATTAGAACAAATCGATTATCAACCAACTATTATCGTTTATCAATAAATAATATCCGATTAACGATAAATTAATACTCTGGAGCTTATCATATGTAAAAATATTAAAACGGACTACACTTATAAAGAACTAGTTAAAATAGGCACAACTCTCATCTAGGATGTAGTTCCATTTTATTCTTTTGGGCTGGTACTAAATCTTTGACATTAGACTTTTAAATTTACACTGAATCTAAAGGAATTAAAATGTGCCCAGCGCTTGAAGAATCTTGGGTATGAAGTGAGAGAGACCATGATTAATTTTCGTGTCTATGGATCGTAAAATTAGGATTATTATGGCTAAGCCTGGGCTGGATGGTCATGACCGTGGTATAAAGGTATTAGCAGCAGCCTATCGTGATGCCGGCATGGAAGTGATCTACCTCGGTTTACGTCAAACACCGGACATGATCGTTTCTGCAGCACAACAGGAAGATGCAGATGCAATTGCCCTCTCCAGCTTGAATAATGCACATAATACAATTTTTCGTAATGTTCTTGATCTGATGAAAGAAAAAGGGTTAGACGATGTGCTTTTAGTTGGAGGTGGTATTATCCCAAAGAAAGATATGGTAGAATTAGAAAGAGAAGGTGTAGGAAAACTGTTTGGACCCGGTACCCCAGTTCAGGATACTATCGATTATATAAAAGATTGGGTTAACACTAACCGGTGGCAAAATGAATCTTAAAAACCAAATTGAACTCGAGCTGTATTTTGCTGATCATTTTGATACAATTTTATTTCCTGTATTGGCAGAATTATATTTAAACAAAAATGATCTAAAAAGAGCAAGAAAAGTTTGTGATATTGGTTTAAAACATCATCAAAATGATTCTGCCGGTTTATATATCCTGGCTCAAATAGAAAAATTAGAAGGAAACTTTAAAGAAGCTGAAACGGCTTTGGAACAGGTTCTATTATTTGCAGATGACCACCTTGCTGCCGCTAAAATGTTGTGTGAGATTCAAACAGTTTTGGGACGCGCATCCAATCGTCTTTTAAAATCATGGAAGCATGTATTAGAACTGGATCCAGAAAATGAAACGGCCCACGCATTTATTAAAAAAGTTGAACCAGGCGACGATAAAAAACCAAAGAAAAAGATTCTGAAGCCGAAAAAAGACACTAGGGGCCAAACAATCCCTAAAAAGATTGCGTTGCCTCCGGAGCCTGAGATTGCTCCAAAGCCTTTATTAGATCAACGGACAGAACCATTACAGGTTAGTTCACGATTGGCTACATTTACTTTAGTCGCAGTCCTCAAGAATCAAGGGTTATTCGACCAGGCATTAGAAGTTTTGGATGCATTGGAAGAAAAAGGGGAGAGCCCCGAATCAATTTCATTGGAACGAGATATTATTCAAACTTTAATTGCAAAATTTCAAAAGGATTAATTTTATCATGCAAAATACAATTTATACAACACGTCAGGAAAACTTGAAAAACGTTCTTGCTGAAAAAGGATTGGATGGCATCCTCATCACTAATCTAACCAATATTCGATATATCTCAGGCTTTACTGGTTCCGCTGCATCATGTTTAGTAACTCCATCCGGTCAATATTTTATCACAGATGGCCGATATATTGAGCAATCCAAGGCACAGGTGAAAGGGTTTGAACGATTCATCGATATGAGTTCTCACTTTTCCCAGATCAGGAAAAATAATTTAAATCCAAATGGTTTCAAGTTGGCATTTGAAGGTGACCATATGAGTTTTGCCCAATATGGAAACATGATAGAAGCATTTCCTAATACGAAATGGGAAAATTCATCCATGATCCTTGAAGACTTGGCAGCCGTTAAAGATGAATATGAATTATCCTGCTTGCGTACGGCGGTTGAAGTCACTGATAAAGTATATGAAGAGGTACTGCCCATGCTTCGTCCTGGTTTTACGGAAAAACAGGTTGCCAATACTATGGTTTCCAAATACCGTGAATATGCAGAAGGGGAGGCTTATTCTCCTATCGTAGCCACTGGCCCCAATGGTGCTTTGCCTCATGCAATTCCAACAGACCGGGAATTCCAAAATGGAGATTTTATTGTGATTGATGCAGCTGCGAAATATGGCGGGTATCATGCGGATATGACTCGTACACCTGTCGTGGGTGAAGCATCAGAAAAACATGAGGAAGTCTATGCAATTGTAAAAGAAGCCCAGCAACGTGGGTGCAATACAGCCAAGTCAGGTGTTGCCTGTAATGTGGTGGATGCTTCAACCCGAGACTATATTAAAGAAATGGGCTATGGTGAATATTATACCCATGGCACAGGGCATGGACTGGGATTGGAGATACACACGTCTCCAAGGTTTAGTCCGGAAAGTAAAGCCATCCTGGAAGTAAACAATGTCATGACCATCGAACCCGGGATATATATTGCAGGATGGGGTGGTGTTCGTATAGAAGATGACGTAATCATCAACGAAGATGATTGTGAGATTTTGAATAAGACCACCAAAGATCTAGTTGTCCTGAACTAGCAGTTGTATTTCTGTATTCTCTGCCTTTTGTGGCATTGAAACCAAGGTAGTGTATCACGATGGTTGATATTTATACAAAACCGGATCTCTATGATGCTATTCACCAAAATTATAGTGATGATAAAGATCTAATTACCGCCCTTGCGAAAAAAGTCGGGGGACCTGTTTTAGAATTAGCCGCTGGAACGGGTAGATTGGCAAAGTTTATTTTAGATATTGGACTAGATTATACAGGTATTGATAGCAGTGATTCATTCCTGAATAGAGCCATTCATAAATATGGAGAACGAGCTACATTTCTTCATGATGACATGCGACAATTCCAATTAGAACAGTATTTTAATTTCATCTTTATTGGATTTAATTCATTTCTACATAACTTGACGAACGAGGATGCGAGCCAGTGTCTACAATCAGTCCATAATCACTTAACCGACAATGGTCTTTTTTTGGTTTCCATTTTTATTCCTGATCCATCTTTTTTATATCGTGAAGATGGGAGGTTATTCCCAGCAACACCTTACTTTAACTTTGATGGAAACCGATGCAGGATTATGGAATCAAATAAATTTAATCAACAGACTCAAATTAATTCCTTAACATGGAGATTGGAACGGGATGGTGAATTAGGCTTGGACAAATACACACACAGCATGCGTATGTTCTATCCGCATTTTATGGATATTTTAATAAGTAATGCTGGCCTGGTGATAAAAGAGAAATTTGGTGATTACGATGGGTCTTCCATGGATGAAGAAAGCGGAATGCAAATATATGTCTGCAAAAAAGCCTGAAGGATTGTCAATTCAAAAAGCGGTAAACGCTTTAAGAAAATTGGATCCGGAGCTGGTACCACTTTTGGATGCATTTCAGATAGAAGACCTGAAACCGGAAACAGATTATTACCGCTCACTGACTCGCGCCATTATTTATCAACAGTTAAGTGGAAAGGCAGCTAAAACTATTGCGAATCGATTTATTGAATTGTATCATGGAAAGGACTATCCTTCCCCGGATGATGTATTAAAAACCGACCATGAAATTCTTCGTTCTGTTGGGCTCTCAAATGCCAAAGCAAAATACATTAAGAATATATCCCAAGCTTTCTTAGACGGGTTCATAGATTATAAAAACTTGGGCAATCTTTCTAATGATGCTATTATGGAACAATTGGTTGCCATCAAAGGTGTGGGACCCTGGACGGCACAAATGTTCCTTATGTTTACTTTAAATCGACCAGATGTTTTCCCCACTGGCGACCGGGGTGTTCAAAAAGGATTTCAACAGTATTTTAAATTAAAAGAATTGCCTACAGTCAAAAACATGAAACAAAGAGCCGAAAAGTGGAAACCTTTTCGCACTGTAGCATCGCTTTATTTCTGGAAAGTGGTGGATGGTCCATTTGAGTGGTGATAGAATTATAACATTATAACAGACTCATAACCCAAAGTTAAATTCCTGGCTGGACGGGTTTTCTGTTTGTGGGATAATGTGTAGATTTGGATATGATTAGGTATATATCATTAATACTATTTTTCGGGTTGGTATTTAATAGTTGTGGACAAAAAGAAAACCCTTCTGTTCAAATTTACGGTGCTCTTTTTGAAATTATGCATAAAGGTGATTTATCAAGCAGAATAAGTTTAAATCAATTTGATAATGATTCTAACATCTTTGGTCTTGGTGCACTAAAAGATTTAAAGGGTGAAATACTAATTCTTGATAGCAAACCCTACATCTCATATGAAGCAGGTAATGGAGAAGTGGGAATTTCAAATGACATGAATTACCAAGCAGCATTGTATGTCCATTCAGTAGTAAAAAAATGGAATAAATTAAAGCTGCCTACAACCATCAATACAACACAACAATTTGAAAAACATATTGAGACAATTAGTGGTGTTAATGGTATCAACATTGAAGAACCTTTTCCTTTCATGATCAAAGGTATTATAACTAAAGCAGAATGGCACATTATTAATTGGGACAGTAATGATGCAGTCCATAGTCACAAAAAACATATAGAATCTGGATTATCTGGAGTATTTGAAGACAAACCAATAACAATACTTGGCTTTTACTCCAAAAATCATAAAACTATTTTTACACATCATTCGACATATATTCATATGCACTTTTTAACAGATGATGAAAAAATTGCAGGACATGTTGATGATATTATTTTTGGGGATAATCAAACTCTATACTTACCCATGTAAATGTTGATGCTTATCCCTAAGCCCCACATTCGTGGTTATTTTTGTTTGTGGAATGATGTATAGATTCCACATGTTTGAATGATTAATAAAGGTAAGGCATTATTGAAATGATATTAATCGCTCCATTCTTCGGCTACGCCAGATAGCTGAACTGTTAGCAAACATGATTGAAAACACGTTGAAAAAATGAGCAAAATAACAAGAAGAGATTTTATTAATGGAACTTTAATGGCAGCAGGAGCCTCCATGCTTCCATTTGGACTTACAAGTGGTGCTATTTTGGACAAACTCTATCCATTGTATTATCCTCCATCACTCACAGGACTTAGAGGAAGTCACCCAGGATCTCACACCCACTCACATGCCAGAGCATGGGATAAGAAATCAGATTGGGGACCAACTACTGAATTAAAGGAAACCTACGATTTGGTTGTTGTTGGCGGTGGGATCAGCGGACTGGCAACCGCATATTTCTACCAGCAAAAACACGGAAAAGATAAGAAGGTACTTATCCTAGATAATCATGATGATTTTGGAGGGCACGCCAAACGGAATGAACATACGGTTGATGGCAAATTACGATTAGCCCATGGTGGTTCACAATCTATCGTGGAACCAAAACATGGTAGCGAAATCGTACATGCTCTGTTAAAAGATATAGGTGTAGACATCAAGCGATTTGATACGGCCTACGACCGTGACTTCTATAAAAGGAATAATTTAGGAGCTGTTACATATTTCAATAAAGAAACATTTGGTGAAGACAAAGTGGTCAAGCACCCATATTGTAATTATCCAAACTATGTGGAAGGGATAGTAATGGGAGGCAAATTATCCAACGAAGAAGCCGCACAACAAGCTCCATTAAGTGAAAAAGGCAAAGACCAATTACTTCGGGTATTAAATGGCGGACTGCATGTGATAGATGTGCCCGAAGAGGAAATGGAAGATTACATAGATTCTACTTCCTACTTCGATTATTTAAAAAACAACTTAGGCGTTGATGACCCCGGCATATTGAAAATGGCCAGAAATTCCGGTTTAGACTGGGAGCTTACCGGAACAGATTTAATGACCATAGGAACAGCCAAGAGTTGTGGAGCCCTTGGTTTTACACCTAAAGCAGTATACGATGAGGACAATCCATATATTTATCATTTTCCAGATGGCAATGCCAGCGTCGCTCGTGCGTTAGTGAAAAAGATGATATCCGATGTAGCAGAAGGGAATAACGCCGAAGAACTTGTTTTATCCAAGTTCAACTATGCCGAGTTGGACAAAGCCAGAAATGCTGTACGCATCAGACTAAACAGTACGGTTGTTAATGTAAGGCATGGTGGTGACCCAAAAAATTCGAGTGAAGTATTTGTAAATTATATCAATGACAACAAGTCGCATCAGGTAAAAGGTAAAAGTGTGGTGATGGCCTGTTACAACATGATGATTCCACATATCGTTTCAGGTCTTCCAGAAGAACAAGCGGCTGCATTGAGACTTCAAAATAAAAGCCCATTGCAATACACTACTGTGGGCTTAAGGAACTGGAGGGCAATGAAAGAAATGGAGATCGGATTGGCCATGTCGCCCGGAAATATGCACCAAGTAGTTTTCATGGACTTTCCGGTAAGTATAGGCGGCTATGAGTATACCAAGACACCAGACGACCCTTGTATTGTTCATATGATAAACTGTCCATATGGAGAAACCATTGGTGCGCCAGCACTTGAGCAATATCGCGAAGCACGATACAAAATGTTAGGTTTGCAATTCAAAGACTACGAAGATGAAATCAGAGCACATTTTAACGGAATGCTCCCGCAGGAATTATTTGATTTCGACAGAGATGTTGAGAGTATTACTGTCAATCGGTGGGCCCACGGTTACACTGTGGGCGGCCCAGAAGGTTCTGTAAAAAAAGGACGGCAACCGTTTGGCCGAATTACCATTGCCAATTGCGACTCCGGCCCTAGCGCTGATGCAAAAACTGCAATCGATATGGCATCAAGAGCTGTGAACGAATTGGGCTAATAGATTCTGCTAATTAAAGAATCTAGAATAAATGAATACAAAATCATTAATGACCTTAAGCGCGATAATATTAGCTCTTATAGGAATTAGTCTCATTTTCCTTCCAAAAGAAATATTAGAATACCTTGAATTGAGTGTATCAGAAACTCTTCAATTATTAATGCAAATTATTGGATCTTTCTACTTTGCTTTTGCAATACTTAATTGGATGTCTAAAGGAAGTATTATCGGTGGAATTTATAATCGTCCGATAGCTATGGCTAATTTGACACATTTTGTAATTGCTGGACTTGCCTTAATTAAGGGAATATTGGCTAATCCAAGTTTCTCATACGTAATTTGGTTAATCGCAATTATTTATTCAATTTTTGCAATATTATTTGGAATCGTGGCATTCAAACACCCCGTTAATGAAAACAATCATATTGAATAAAAGTTTTAAGTAATGCTTAAAGTACTTTGTATTATACTTAATACTAAGTATGTTCCACCTTAATAATAAACTAAGTTATCGAATCTATAATATGCCTATCACAATTCACCTAGATGCTATGTTAGTGAAAAGAAAGATTTCGCTCACTGAGCTATCAAAAGCCGTCGGACTTTCATTGACAAATTTATCTATGTTAAAAAATGGAAATGTGAGAGGCGTTAGGTTCGAAACACTGGAAAAGATCTGTATT
>JABHKE010000150.1 GCA_018692355.1 Fidelibacterota bacterium | reverse complement strand
TCAGATCAATTCTGATGATCAATCTATCGTCGATATTTTAAGCCATAATCATCGATTGGTTGAATCATTGGTTCAATATGATGAGAACCTGAAAGTTATTTCTGATTTGTTACAATCATCCGTGATCCAATTACAAGAAGCAGATGCAGAAATTTCTGGGCAACTTTCTCTGACAGAATTTGATCCAGATGAAATTGAAAAAGTAGAGGAACGGCTCCAAGTTATAGAAAGCTTAAAACGTAAATATGGGGGATCTATTGAATCAGTTTTGGAAAAACGGATCTATATACAAAAAGAAGTCAAATCTCTAACAAGCCCGGAGCAATCCGAAGATGAGTTAACCAAAAAGATAAATAAGAAAGAAAAATATTTTTCTCAATTGGCGATCAGTCTTCACAAATCTCGGGTACAACAATCAAAAAAACTTTCGAATAAGATTGAAAATGCTATGGCTGGACTTAACATGCTCGGTTCAGACTTTGAAATTAAAATTACTCAACAAATATCAAAAAATGGATTCGTATCTATGGATAATAATTTATTAGACGCGAACGCTAAAGGAATAGATACGGTTGAATTTTTTCTTTCTGCAAATCCAGGAGAACCAGTAAAGCCTTTGGCAACTATTGCATCAGGTGGAGAAGTATCAAGGATTATGCTTGCAATTAAAACGGTTTTTCAGGATTTGGACCCGGTTCAAACATTGGTCTTTGATGAGATTGATTCGGGCATTTCTGGAAAAGCAGCAGAAAAAGTGGCAGAACAATTGGTAAAACTTTCCAAATCAAAGCAGGTTTTCTGTATTACTCATTTATCGCAGATCGCAAGAAGCGCGGATCATCATTTGCATATTGTCAAATCAGTGAAAAATGGACAAACATTTGTAGAAGCGAATTATTTAAATGAATTAGAAAGTCCTAAACTAATCCTTGAATTATTTACAGGTATGGAAATAGAGGGAGTGTAATGGATAAAATATTTATTGAGGGGCAACAGACATTATCTGGTTCAGTCCAGATCAGTGGTGCTAAAAATGCTGTATTGCCTATTATGACTGCTGCCTTAATGGCTGAAGGAAGATCGGTTGTCACACGTGTCCCGGATCTACGAGATACACGAACCATGATTCGGTTAATGGAAATCGTAGGGGCAACCTGTTCATTTGAAAACGGCAAATTATCAATTGATGGTAGCACTGTAAACAATCCGGAAGCGCCTTACGATCTAGTGAAAACCATGCGGGCGTCCTTTTATGTACTAGGGCCACTTCTCGCCAGATTTGGTGTGGTAAAAGTTTCTTTGCCCGGCGGATGTGCATGGGGCCCGAGACCGGTTGATTTTCATCTTAAAGGGTTAGAAAAGCTCGGTGCTAAAATCACCTTGGAAAGTGGATATATTATTGCTGAAGCAAAACGTCTCCAAGGAACCAAAATCAATTTTGAATTTCCATCCGTGGGCGCAACAGGCAATATAGCTATGGCTGCTGCGACAGCAGAAGGTACTACGATCATTGAGAATGCTGCACGTGAGCCTGAAATTGTTCAACTCTGTGAATATTTAAATACCATGGGCGCTTGTATAAGGGGCATTGGCACCACGAGACTCACCATTGATGGCGTTGAAACATTACATTCTGCAGATATTGACGTGATACCAGACAGAATCGAGGCTGGCACCTTTTTAGCGGCAGGTGCGTTATTGGGGGAGATTACTTTAAATGGTGTAATCCCGGAACATTTGGATTCTGTTATTTTAAACTTTAAAGAGGTCGGTTGTAATGTTTCTACCACCAGCAATTCGGTTACAATTGCACAAGCCGACAAAATTCAACCCGTGGATATGACCACAGCTGTTTATCCTGGATTTCCTACCGACCTCCAAGCCCAATGGGTAGCGCTCATGACATTGGCTAAGGGCTCATCCATGATTACAGACACTGTTTACCATGATCGTTTCAGCCATGTACCTGAACTCAATCGTTTTGGTGCCAACATTAAAGTAGAAAATAATACAGCCTTTGTCCGCGGTGTGGATGCATTGGTTGGTGCACCTGTCATGTCCACTGATATTCGAGCCAGTGCATCGTTAATTGTTGCTGGGTTAGCAGCTAAAGGAAGAACTGAGATAAGCCGCGTCTATCACATTGATCGTGGATATGAACAGATTGAAGAGAAATTTCGGTCTCTAGGTGCCAATATTTGGCGGAAAAACCCAATAGTATAAATTGCTTTTTTTTATTGAGAAATGAAGTAATTTTTTATCATATTATTTAAGAGTAACAAGGTATGGAAGTAATAATAATTGGTGGTGGCGAAGTAGGATTTCACGTCGCCAAAGCATTAAGCGAAGAAAATTACGATATAACAGTTATTGACATTGACCCGTTCAAATGTCGACGTGCTTCGGAAAACTTGGACGTTATTGTTGTTGAGGGGAATGGCGCTAGCCCAAAAATACTAACTGAAGCTCATGTAGGTGAAGCAGACTACGTATTATGTCTTACCCGTGTTGATGAAGTAAATCTGATTGCATCCCAACAGGCTCATAAACTGGGTGCAAACAAAATTATTGCCCGGCTCAGGAATCAACAATATACTGCCTATGATTCAATTATACGTCCTGAAAAATTCGGTGTGGATGTAGTAATCCATCCAGAAAAAGCTGCCTGTGAAGAGATTATGCGCTTGGTTAAGCATCCCTATGCAGTCCAGGTAATGGATTTTGAAGCAGGCCGTCTCACCATGCTGGGTCTCAATATTAATGGTGATTGTGAAAATATAATTGGGGAACCGTTGGGGAGGTTATGCCTTGAAAATAGTCATTTTAGATTTGGAGTAATTGCAGTACTTAGAGGGCAGGAAACAATCGTTCCTTGGGCAGAGTTTTCTTTTAAAAAAGGTGATATCGGTTATTTCATTATTAAGACAGAAGATATTGAAAATTTGTTGGGATTACTAAGTAAGGAAGTGACCGAAACACACCGGGTTATGATTGTTGGTGGTTCCAAGATCGGACGATCATTGGCAAAAGAATTACCTGATGATTCAATTAATGTTCGCTTGGTTGAAAATAATAGACCCAAGGCTGGACAGATATCTCATAGTATAGATGAATCCATGATCATTTATGGCGATGGAACTGATATTGAATTTTTAAAATCAGAAAATATTCAAGATGTGGATAGTTTCATTTCAGTCACAGAAAATGAGAAAACTAATTTAATCGCCGGGCTTCTTGCTAAACATTTAGGAGCAAAGCAGAGCATTATCCATATTTCGACCACGGAATATATTCCCACAATTCAAGAAATTGGAGCAGGGGCTGTCATCAGTAAAAATTTGTCCACTGTTAATTCTATTTTAAAAGAACTCCATACAGATGTAACCGAAATTCCCGTTGTTACCTTTGATGAAATAGAAGTGGATGTGATTGAATTTCAACCCGCTACAGGAAGCCTTGTTACCCAGCGACCATTAAAAGAATTAAAATTCCCTGAAGATAGTATTGTTGGGATGATTAACCATCACGGCAAAATTCGAATAGCTCATGGTTCATCAATCCTTACAGATGATGACACAGCATTAGTTTTCGCAAAACCAAAAGCTATTAGTAAGCTGAAGAAATTGTTCGGCTCATGAAATTAAAACCACTCCTGAATATTCTCGGGGCGCTTCTCTCAATTTTAGGCATAACAATGGTTGTGCCTATTTTTATATCTCTTGGATACGGTGAATCGGATCTGAATGGATTATTATATTCGGCTGTGATTTGTATTGGAATTGGCTCACCAATTTGGCTAATGACAAGACATCAAAGACCCTTAACCAATCGAGATGGTTTTGCGATTGTTACTTTTTCATGGATCATCACAGCTGTAGCAGGTGCTTTGCCATTTTACTTCTCCGGTGCAATTCCCAATGTTACAGATGCATTTTTTGAATCAATGTCCGGCGTAACCACGACGGGCGCATCTATTATAGGAAATACGATGACATTGCCTAATTTACCCAATGGCGTTGAAAGCCTTCCCCATGGTATTTTATTCTGGCGGTCATTTATCCAGTGGATTGGTGGTATGGGAATTGTGGTATTTTATATTGCAATTCTTCCATTACTTGGTGTGGGGGGAGTCCAGTTATTTAAGGCAGAAGTGCCGGGTCCGGTGGCAGATAAGATTACACCTCGTGTACGGGAGACAGCTAAGTTTCTCTGGATTGTGTATGTTGGAATTACGATGCTAGAAGCTGTTGCATTAATGCTAGCTGGTATGGATGTATTTGATTCAGTTTGTCATTCACTTACCACCATGCCAACTGGAGGATTCTCGACAAAAAGTGCGAGTATAGGGCATTATGATAGCTCCTTGATCCATTATATTATTATCTTTTTCATGTTTTTAGCCGGAATCAACTTTTCACTTCATTTTAGGGCCATCAATGGCGATATGAAATCTTATATAAATGATCGGGAATTTTTAGTTTACCTAGGTGGTGGAATTATTGTGACTTTTATTATTTTTCTGGCAGTCGCATTACAAAATGATCAATTTTCTCATTTGAATTTTCGAGAATCACTTTTTACAACTATTTCCATTTTTACGACAACAGGATTTGGTTCCGCTGATTATGAATTATGGCCAGTGATTGTTCAGACAATACTACTTACATTAATGTTTGTGGGTGGAATGGGCGGTTCAACAGGCGGAGGGATGAAAGTTATTCGGTGTATGCTATTGGTAAAGTATGCAGGATTAGAAACACGTCGGATGCTGCATGCTCGAGCACTGATCCCTGTTCGAATAGGGAAACAGCTAATCAAAG
>JABHKE010000185.1 GCA_018692355.1 Fidelibacterota bacterium | reverse complement strand
TTAGTTTTGGAAACCCGGAAATGATAATCCGAAGCGGTTCCCCACCCGTATGGGCATCGATGGTTTGAATCTCAAACCAATCTTCTGGCGCTTGCCAATATTTCAGTTTTTTTATCTCAATCATCATTCAATTTTTTCAGTATCAAATTTACCATGGCAAGATCCTGGATAGCATTTCCCACCGATTTAAATAAAGTAATTTCATTTTCTGATTCCCGGGACGGGATTTCACCGGCTACAACCTGCCCCAATTCGCCATGAACTTTCTCAAAGGACCATTGCCCTTCTTCCATCGGCATTATGAGGTCTCCCGCTTCTTTTTTGCAGGCTTTCATTTGGTCAACGATGATTTTAGACTGGATAACTATATCTGAAGACACCTCCCTCATCATTGGCTGGTGAGACCCAATGACATTCAAATGACTACCTGATTTGATGTTTCCAAATTCAATCAGTGGAAACTGAGATGGTGTAGTTGTACAAATTATCTCGGCTTCTTTTAAGGTTGCTTTAGATCCAATTTCACAATTGATCTTTTTGGAATGTGAATCACAAAATTTTGCAGCAGTGTCATCATTTCGACTGAATACAATGAACTTTTCAATTTCCCGAACTTCCATGATTGCATCTATATGAGAAGCAGCCTGAATACCTGTCCCAAAAATTGCACAAATAGTCGCATCCTTTTTTGCCATGAGATCTGTGGCCAATCCAGATGCTGCCGCTGTTCGAATCGCCGTAATGGATTCTCCATCCAGAGTCGCTACATGGTTGCCTTTTGAAGCATCAAAAACTTGAACCACACCATGAATCAGAGGCAGACCCTTATGGGGATTTGAATAATTCACAGATACAATCTTCACGCAATAGTAGGGACTCCCAATTGCATAAGCCGGCATAATCAGGGATGTGGCATTTTTATCCGGAAGATCCAAACTCAAACGAGCAGGTACATGAGCATCACCGCTGCTTAACTGAACGAAAGCAGACTTCATAGCATGGATGGCCTCCTTCATGGAAACCATTTCTGAAATTTGTTTTTTATTTAGGGAAATCACGAATTGATTTCTGGTTCGGATTTATGCCCAATTCTAACGTAATCATAGTATTCATTTTAAGGTCTTAGAGTTTTAATGTATTGTAGTATAAAACTTAAACGCTGGGATCTCTTGCCATTCAAATTCTAACCCCTTCCATTTTACATCCAAAGATTCTTGTCCGCCCCGCTCAAAATATTGCACTTCAAACTTTTGGAGTCCCTTTTTCAGTACTATATCTCCAGAAATAGTTTTCCGTCCATGTAGCCCATCATTATCCACTACAGGAAATCCATTTATAAATAATCGTGAACCATCATCGGATGTGGTTTGAAATTCATAGGTTCCTCGCTTTTCAATATAGATGATCCCTTTAAAAACATGTCCGAAATTATTTTTCTTTTCTGCATCTAAGCCTAAACTGAAAACCGTTTTTTCTTCAACAAAGTCCGAATCAAGCATTTGGTCACAGTTCTCCCATTGCCCTTCATATGTTTGTCGAATGAGCCCGTGGCTTTCATCCAAAATATTTACCGGAACTGTCACAACTTGACTGGGCAGAAACCCATGAGCAAAGGCCTGGACATTCAACATAGTACTTTTGTTCAAGGTAAAGGGACCGCTGTACTTTTTTTCATAGCCTTTCCTGACTTCCTTATTCCCAAATGTGTATCTCAATTCCGATGTTGAGTCATTCGGAATAAAAGTGATTTCTGCCTTCCCATCGTGTTCTGAAATTTGGACATTTGGCTTGTCAAGATATGGGAGAACAGGGATTTCAAAAACATAGGTAGGCGAATCTTCAACAATTTCATTAATATTTTTCGGAATTTGGATGACTAGTTTATTTCGCCGATTTCGCCAGTTGAATTCTTCATCTGTCCCCAGAAGTTTGATGCGTTCATGCCCTGCGGCTTGGATACCATTCAAGGTCAAATTACCATCGGGAATTTCTTCTATAAATGCATAGATCCTTCTACGATCTTTTGATAAGGTATATTTCACTTTACCATTATTAGATTGTGTGATTCGGTTCACTGTTGTTTTATAAATGGCTTCACTATTTTTGTCCAGCCAACCACCAATGTCCTTTAATCGATCAACCATAATTTTTGGAATGGTACCATCTGCCTTGGGACCAATATTCAGGAGCAAATTCCCGCCACGGCTCACAATGTCAACCAATAGCCGTATTAATTCTTCCGATGTGTTGTAATCTTCTGGTCTTTCATTCCGATTATATCCAAAAGATCTCCCAATGCCGCGGCATTCTTCCCAACCCCGTTGAATGAATTCTTCATTCACGGATCCGGAGTTTGGGTCATATTCTGTTGAATAATATCCACCGTGTTTGAATCGCGTTTCACCACCCCAGCGATCATTTACAACCACATCTTCCGGTGCACTAGATTCATTATACAGCCAGGCTAAAAATTCTTCACTCCGCCATTCCTTGCTGTCCCGGTCCCATTCGCCATCGGAAAAAATAATAGAAGGCTTGTAACGCTGAACTGCATCCTTGAATTGGGGCAACATGTGGTCGTTTACATATTTTGGTACATTGGTAGGATAGTCTTGGTGGTCCCATTCGTATAAGGAATAATAGAACCCAGATTTGAGCCCGGACTTTTTCACAGCTGTATTTAAGTCCCCAAGGAGGTCTCTTCTCGCAGCGCCCTCCACAGAATTATATCCATCACTTTCTTTGCTGGGCCAGAGACAAAATCCATCATGATGCTTGGAAGTGAGCACTATATATTTAGCGCCGGATTGCTTAAACAATTCTGCCCATTTTTCAGGCTCATATTTTTCCGGTTTGAATAATTTAATGAAATCCCTATATGGAAAATCTTTCCCATAATTTTCTTCGTGATAATTTAGACGTGTGCTGTCACCTGACTTTAATCCATTGAGATACCATTCTGCATAACTCCCTTTCGGTCCCCAAGCAGGCACGGAATAGAGTCCCCAGTGTATGAAGATCCCAAATTTGGCTTCTTTATACCATTGGGGCGTGGGACGAGAATCCAGGGATTCCCAATTTGGTTCATAATCCTTAGCGATAAGTGACATAACAGATAACAATATTAACCCAAAAGACCTCATGAAATCCTACTCCATTGGTGCTTCTATTTTCGGAAGATATCCATTTTCGATAAAGGATATTATTCCAAATAATGCCCCCCAGGAATGGAACCTGTCTGACGATAATCTTGAATCATCGCCTGTCCCGGTAATCGATGAATAATTCTCACTCACGTAACCTTTTCGTGTCCATTCTGTCATAATAAGTTTCAATGATTTTTCCGATAACTCGGTGGCAGCATCGGTGTAGCCTGCCTGGCGAAGACTTAAATAAGTGAGAAAATTAAGAGGTGGCCATATGGCACCTTTCCAATAGCGCTGTCGTGAAAATATTGGATCGTTCCGAGTTGTGGAAGGTAACATCCATTCTCCATAAAATTCTTCAGGATTGTAGAAATGTTCCATAATTATTTCGTTTTTTTCACCATTTCCCACTTTTGCCATGAGCGGATAAAATAAGGTGGGTGAAACCCGGGTTGAAAGCGAATCCACATCAGTTCGATAATTCAGGTATGCGCCAAATTCCGGGCTCCATAATTCTTCCATTTTAAGGGCGTACTGTTTTGCTCGACTCTCTAATTCTTTTTGTTCTTTTTTC
>JABHKE010000113.1 GCA_018692355.1 Fidelibacterota bacterium | reverse complement strand
TGCAGATGCCAATGGAAACAATAGCTATGATGCAGGATATGCAGCTGATGCGGTCTGGTTCGTTGAGAATTCTGTAAATACCTTTCATGCTTGGTGGGGCGGTGCATCTACTATTGGTGGCACGGATTATCCTGAAGTAGAGCTTCGTTTTGTTGAGATGCAAACCTTTGAAGATTCTAACGGAGATGGTTTATATAGTGCTAAAGAACCGTATACATGGGATACAAGTGATCCAAATTCAGGAAATGCTGATATGTATCGCACTTGGGGAGCAGAGTGGACTGGATTTAACCCTGTGCCGTACACTGCATGGAATATGGACACAGAGCCGGCCACACAGCTGAGTGTTGTTCAACGCGACTTAGATAATAATGGTCAGTGGGATGGTGCTCGTGGTGGTAACTTTAATTACATCTGGATCACTAATGTTCCATATGATGGGACTTCAAAGTTTGATGATGGTGATGATGAAAATGATTTTATGCACCATCTTATTACTACAGGTGAAGGAGTTCCTGCGTATTACACTGCTGATTTAGATATCCCTGGAAGTGCTAATCAGATGGCGAGGAGCGGTATTTTGACAATAACTCCCAAGCGGGATAATCTTCCCAATGCGGATATTTTCAGTTTCTCCACTGCAGGAGCGGTTGTTTCGACCTATGATGCTAAAAAAATCAATGTATGGCCAAATCCATATTTTGGTTATAATCCAGAAGAACGCGATCCCTTGGATCAGCAGTTACATTTCACGAATCTTCCTACATCGGGAGCATGTACGATTAGGATTTTTGATTTAGCAGGTCAACCAGTAAAATCCCTTTACCATACTAATTCAACACAGTACGAAGTTTGGGATTTAACAAATAACTTTGGTTTACCTGTTGCTAGTGGTATGTACATTACCCATATTGAAACGGATGGTGGTAATAAAGTCCTAAAATTGGGCATCGTACAACCAGAGCAAAGAATCGATGTTTATTAAAAACTATTCAGGAGAAACAATAATGAGAAATTCATCTTGTATCAAAATAATTTGTCTGGTTGCGGCCTTAGCTTTCTCTGGTCTGTTCGCTGGTGCAATCAGATCACAAGGATCGGCTGGTGCTTCCCAACTTCTTATCCCGGTTGGAGCACAAAATCTAGCTCTTGGAGGTGCAAATGTGTCTTTGGTTAACGGAGTTAGCGCCTTGTATCTCAATCCAGCTGGTACATCGAGTTTAGAAGGTAGTGGACAAGTAACTGTCTCTGACATGACATATCTTGCTGGTATTGGTATTACATATGCTGGTTTAGTAACCAACTTAGGTTCACTTGGCTCTTTTGGTGTCTCTGTTAAGACATTGGACTTTGGTGATATTCCAGTAACAACTGCAACCGAAACAGAAGGTACTGGTGCATTTTTCTCTCCCAATTTCCTTACATTGACAACAAACTATTCAAGACAGTTTTCTGATAATGCTAGTTTTGGTGTAAACCTGAAATTGATAAGTGAACAAATTATGAGTACTACGGCAAAAGGTATTGCTACTGATTTAGGTGTACAGTACGCGTTTAATGATCTGCCAGTCAGCGTTGGAGTTGCTCTAAAAAATCTAGGTGGTAGAATGACGTATAATGGTTCAGACTTAGAACAGAACCAAGTTCCAGCTGGCTCTGAGTCAGGAACAATTATAGAACGTTTTAGGATTCATGCTCAATCTTTTGAACTACCTGCTTTGTTAGATATAGGATTAACATACCAACCTATAGCTGGTTTAGAACTAATGGGAGCATTTACTAATAATAGCGCTAGCACCAATACACTTAATTTTGCTGGAAAATATTCTTTAAAGGGTATATGGGTTGGCGGAGGTATGTCAACAGCTAGTATAATAGGTGACCAAGGAGAAAATACAGATGCACAGTGGGATGATATGACTAAGTCGCTGTACGGCGCAAGTGTTGGTGCAGGCGTAAGCGTACCCCTTGGAGAGCTTAAACTAGATATATCATATTCATTAAGAACAGTAAATAACTATTTTGAAAACAATAACATTCTTGAAATGACAATTGGTTTTTAATAAAACCTGATCAGATTAAAAAAAAAGGCAGGTTTACCTGCCTTTTTTTTTGATAAAAAATATTCATGAAATATATAATATATAATTAGGTAATCTTTTTTGAAAAATATAAAATTTTACACACTAAATATTTTCCATTGTTGCAGTATGTCCATTTAATTCAGAATAGGATTCTTGATGACTTTGATTCGGAGAATTATACATCAAGAAAGAACGAATACGATAGTTTAGCCTGCGGCGAGCTATCCGAAACTCGCAAAATAGGGGGCCCATATTGTGTGGAGATTAATTCTAAAGATACAGAACTTTTACCGCTTTATGATCATTTGATCAGAAAAACTGCCACTTTTAATTTTAGTCAACTTTTTAACAAAGAGAAACTATTATGAAAAATCCACCTATCATTATAATTGTAGCATCATTCCTTGTTGTAGTCCTACATCATAAAGCACCAGAAGAGTTACGCTACCCGGTAACAGAAAAAGTAGCTACTATAGACACTTATTTTGATACGACAATTGCTGATCCGTATCGGTGGCTTGAAGATGATTATTCAAATTCAACGAAATCCTGGGTGTCTAAACAAAATGCTTTTACAAATTCGTATATGAGAAAAATTCCTTATCGACGAAAAATTGAAAAACGATTAAAGGAGATCTGGAACTATCCATCACAGGGCATGCCATTCAAAAATGGGGATAAATATTATTTTTATAAAAATGACGGACTTCAGAGCCAGTCTGTCCTTTATGTTCAAGATTCGCCCACCAGTGAAGCAAAAGTATTTATGGATCCGAATCAATTATCTAATGATGGCACCATTGCTTTAGGCGGCACGTATTTCTCAAATGATCATAAATATATGGGTTATTCCGTCAGCATTGCCGGTTCTGATTGGCGGGAATTACATGTGAAGAATCTCTCAACGGACGAATTACTGCCCGATCATTTAAAATGGGTCAAATTTAGCGGCATGGCATGGCGTGGAGATGGGTTTTACTATAAACGATATCCAACGCCTGATGAAAATGAAGAACTCTCTGCGTCAAATGAACATGCAAAAGTATATTATCACCGACTAGGTACATCTCAGGAAGCAGATGAATTAATATTTTATGAACTTGATAAACCAAAACTCGCTCCTAGTATAAGTATATCAGATGATGAACGATTTATGTTTCTTTATCGATCTAGCGGAACTTATGGAAATATGTTGGCTTTCAAAGATACTAAATCATCAGAAGAAGAATGGACGCACATCGTAGATGACTTAAATTCGAATTGCTGGATTATGGATAATGTGGGTGACCAACTGATTGCCCAAACTGATCGAAATGCGCCTTTTAAAAAGATTGTCCGTATTGACCCGAAAAACCCACAGGAATCAAACTGGGAAACATTGATAGAAGGGACACAAGATCGAGTTCTATCTTCAGTAAACCTCGTTGGGGGCAAATTCTTTGCTCATTTCACTCAGGATGTTACATCAGTCTGGAGAGTCTATGATCTAGATGGAAATTTCCTTTATGATGTAGACTTGCCTGGAAAAGGAATTGTTGGTGGATTTGGAGGCAAAAAAGACCAGATGATCACCTGGTACACATTTAATAATTCAGTAAATCCATCCACTATTTATCAATATGATATAAAGCAGAATATATCCATAGTTTACAAGGAATCAGAAGCAAAATTCGATCGGGACAGTTTCGTTTTAAAGCAGGATTTTTATCCATCTAAGGATGGAACAATGATTCCCATCTTCATTGCCCATAAAAAAGGGCTTAAAATGGACGGAAAACGCCCAACCTTACTCTATGCCTATGGTGGGTTCAATATATCCATTAAGCCCTATTTTAGCAAGGCTAATTCATTTTTGTATGAAAATGACGGTGTCTATGCTATTGCCAATTTAAGAGGCGGCAGTGAGTACGGACAGGATTGGCATGAAGCGGGCATGCTGCACAATAAACAAAATGTATTTGATGATTTCATAGCCGCAGCGGAATATTTGGAAAAAAGTGGAATTACAACTCCAAACTATCTAGCAATTCGTGGCGGTTCAAATGGAGGATTGCTCATTGGTGCTGTTTTGAATCAGCGGCCTGACATTTGCAAAGTTGCGTTCCCCGAAGTTGGAGTCATGGATATGCTTAGATATGAAAAATTTACAATCGGTCACGCCTGGGCCGTGGAATATGGTTCTGTAGCAATAAAAGAACATTTTACAAATCTGATCGGGTATTCACCCCTTCATACAATTCAAACTGGTAAAAACTATCCTTCTGTTCTTGTTTACACGGCTGACCATGATGATCGGGTAGTACCGGCTCATTCTTTTAAGTATGTGGCTGCGTTACAAAATGGACAGGGAGGGAGCGAACCTATTTTGGTTCGCATTGGCCAAAGCGCCGGTCATGGTGCTGGGAAGCCTACAAAGAAAATTATTAAAGAATATGCCGAAAAATGGGCTTTTATGTTTTACGAAATGGGGTTGGATATTTAAGCAAGGACACGCGCCAGATCATCCCTGATCAAAATTAAAATGGCTGACTGAGACACAATCAAATAATCTTTATTCTCGATTTTGATCTCGATACTGGCCTTGCCGAGAAACAAGGCATAATCTCCGATCTCTGCCTGGGTTGGAATATATTTTACATCTGACCTTTTATCTTTCCAAGGTTCTTCAAAGGATGAATCAGGTGAACCTAATGGGATTCCGGGACCAACTTCAACAACCATCCCGCCACGAACTTCCTGTTTTTCAATCACACTGGGAGGAAGGTATAATCCTGCAGGTGATTTGGTTTCACCTGTATCAGGACGGATCAATACGCGGTCACCTACGACCAATACTTGTTTATTTGTACTTTTCATAATTCAATAGATGGATAAGCACTGAAATGACGATGCTAATCTACAACTGCAATGCCGGTTGAAAGTTGGATAGTACCAAGGAGCTGCAGTCTTATAAATCTGTTTCTAATTCTTTAGGTTTTGGTGGTGACTTTCCCCAGTAAGTTGCGCTGGTATTTAATAAAAAATAGACATTATCGTTGGTGCGATATACTTCCGCAGAATTAAGCTCACGAATATAGTTATGCTGATAATCCTGCCCAGCATTTCCAA
Source organism: Fidelibacterota bacterium (assembly GCA_018692355.1). Classification (GTDB taxonomy): domain Bacteria; phylum Fidelibacterota; class Marinisomatia; order Marinisomatales; family UBA1611. The sequence continues at coordinate 7,202 of JABHKE010000113.1, read as the reverse complement.
AGATATAATGAATTAATTTCTTATCTTTATCATTGAAAGCCTGAAGATGACGGCCCAATGAATCATCTACACCAAATTTTTCCCATTTAGTTTCGTTTCTTGAAATGAGCATTTCCATTTTTACAGCAAGCAAGCGATCAAATAGGTTTTTTATTTGATTTTCTTTGATCAAAAGTGAATCAGCCTGTGTGATACGCCAGGTTGTATCGGATCGTACAAGCTCTAAAGCATTATCTCCTTCACTGATTAAGACACGATGTATATCTTCTGGAATACCGGAAAATATAGACGAATCTGGTACAGTATAAGATCGTTGTACATTTTGGTTATAGAAGTAAATACCAATAAGTACTACAAGGGCACCTAATGTATATTTCAGTGAATCAGTCATAGATTTGCCTCAGAATTTCTGCATGTTTTTTTTCTTTTCTCATTTGAAAAAAACCAAATGTTAAAACGAGTAATGACGGAATTAGCATATTTGCCCATTTCCATTTTTTTCGAGTCGAATCTTCCAACTCTTCAAGTGGACGACTCGTGATTTCCCTTGATCTCAAAGATATCAAATCTTCGTCCCCAGCAAGATAATCAACCGCATTCATCAAGAAAATGAGATTATCATTCACAGACATTCCTGCATCATCCGCTAGAAACTTAGAATCTGAGACAAGCATCAATTCACCACCATTAACCAATTTTGATGTTGCAGCTAAGATTTTCCCTTTCTGTCCCAACATTCGAATAAACGGATTTTGTTGTGGATCCGGGCTTAACATATAATTACTCTCCATTAATCCACTATTAGAAGATGATTTAAACAATTCAACAACACCAGCAACACGATCATTGTTAGTTGTATCAATTTGAATTTCACTTGGGAAGAATGGTAAAACCTGTTCAAGATCAGAAACAACTATTTCATCCTTATTAAAAGATTGAACAATAGGGAAGAAGGGATAATCCATAGGTCGATTCATCATGAAAATTCCACGACGTTCTTGGACCTGAACTTTGCTTGATTTCCCATCCAAGACCAAATTTTGTTTCAATATTATACCATGATTTTTTAGAAAACTAAAAATGTCAGAATTGATTGGATTTGCTTGTTGCGTCTTAATATCAGTCAAAATACCACTTTGCGTCAAGAAAATCTTTTTACCAGAGTCCATAATAGATGCAAGATTATCCATGACCAGTGAATCCAATGAGTCCACAGCTCCCGATACTAAATACACATCGATATCTGTAATAATCGGACTGGATAAATCAACAGTTTGAAAAGAGTAATGCTGACTTAATTGGGAAGATAAATTGTCTGTTTTTAATCCCGTTTCTGAATCTAAATGAGCTAAGCCTATTTTTTTCTTATCAATATCTATTAAGGATTTTATTTTTGTACTAATCAAATACTCTAATCCAGAAGTGGATTGAATGACGGGAATCACTTCCTTTTTATCTTCGAACAATAAGACCATTCCAAGATATACTTTTTTGATTTCTACTTTATCATTTTCAATGACTTGCATTTGAACCGGTTGAATCCCATCTTTTCTGGCCTGTTCTTCCATGTCTTTATCCGATTCCGGGTTATGGAAAAAGAATCGAATATTATTATCAGAATAGGCGCTGAATTCTTCTAAAATATCCTGCAGAAAACGCCGTGTATTTCCCAGCTCATTCGGAAGATCATCAGAAAAATACACTTTCATGGTTAAGAGGTCATCAACCTTGGAAACTATTGATTTGCTTGATGATGACAAAGAATACATTTTATTATCTGTTAGATCAAATCGTTTGAAAATATCTCGAGCAATTAAATTTAATAGGAGAAGTATTACAAGTAGCCCAACTGAATAAAGAATGAATGAATTTTTATTATTTGTTAACATGACTTAACTCCATTTCCGGGATTCAAGTACCCGGGTTGTCATGAAAAGAAAAAATCCAATTACCGATCCAAAATACACAATATTCCTTGTATCAATAACGCCTCGAGACATATTAGATAAATGAAATTCTGTGCTCAAATACTGTATTATACCAGCTAAACCAGGCGGTACAAACACTAATAACTTATCCATGAGAAAAAAAGTAATTACAATTGCAATTCCGACTATAAAGGCAATGACTTGGTTTTCTGTGAGGCTGCTGGAAAAAATACCAACAGATGTATAAACGCCCCCTAAAAGTGCCAACCCAAGGTATCCAGTAAATACAGCGCCATGATCTATAGTTGTACCTACATTAATAAGCGTAATATAATGGACTACAGTTGTTAGAAGGGCAACAAGAATAAGAGAAAGACCAGCCAGGAATTTTCCTATGATAATATCTCTTTCCCTTATAGGAAGCGTAGTGATGATCTCAATCGTTCCCAAACTTTTTTCTCTGGAAATAAGACCCATGGAAACGGCTGGGATAAAAAAGAGATACACTAAGGGAACTATCCCAAACAGTGACCTCATATCCGATTGATTGTAAAGGAAAAATGTGTTGGTGAAGAAATATCCATTTACCAACGCAAAGACCACCAAAAAAATATAGGCCATTGGCGTGGTAAAAAAGGATCGTAGTTCCTTTTTATAAATTGTAAGAATATTATGCATCAGCAGAACCTCCATCTTGAGTCAAGTGTCTGAAAATATCTTCTAGGTTTCGTTTTGAAGTGCTCATCTCCACAAGTGTCCACTCATGATTCACAGCATAATCGAAAACATCTTTTCTGGGATCGGATGTACTGGTGTGTTCCAGAGTAACCTGAATAGAATTACTCATTTTATGAATAGACTCTATGGAGATACTTGGAATAACAGCTTTCATATCCTGGATGCTATTTTCATCTGCATTTTGGATTTCAAGATGAATTTGGGTCATTCCTTTTGAACCAGATATTAGATCATCACTGGTACCATCAGCAACAATTTCACCATTATTAATAATAATGATCCGATCAACGGTTGCTTGAATCTCTTGCAGAATATGAGAAGACATAAGCACAAGTTTCTCTTTTCCTAACTTTTTGATCAGCTGCCGTATATCAACGATCTGGTTTGGATCTAATCCGGAAACAGGTTCATCCAAAATCAATATTTTAGGATCATGAATCATTGCTGCAGCGAGCCCAATGCGTTGTTTATATCCTTTTGAACAATTACCAATAGTTCGATGCACAACTCCTTGAAGTGCACATTCTACCACGACTCGCTCCAATGCTTTCTTATAATCGTGGTCAATGATTCCTCGAATTTCTGCATGAAACTTCAAGTATTCATAAACTTTCATTTCAGCATAGAGTGGATTCAGCTCTGGCAAGTAACCAATTTGTTTTTGAATCTCGAGGCTATGCTCTATAATATTTTTTCCGTCAACGAATACATTTCCAGCTGTTGGAGATAAGTAGCCTGTCATCATTTTAAGAGTTGTGCTCTTTCCTGCACCGTTGGCTCCTAAAAATCCAACAATTTCTTTATCAGATAATGAAAATGAAATCGATTTCACGGCTTGAATATGCCCATAATTCTTGGACAGATTTTCAATGCGAATCAATGGTAGTCTCCTTAAGTTTTGAAATTATGAATGCTAAAAGAATAAAATAGTTCCTAAAATTGTTGGCAATATTATTAAAAAATATGGAGATGCGAAACAGAACAAAATAAATGTTTTGTGACGGATGCCACACGGGGAAAGAATTACTAGGGAATTACCTTGACTCGAATATAGGAATGACCATACCTTCCTAAAGACTAGTCAAAGGATTTTGGCAAGTAATGGTATACCAAAACAAAACAATAAAGGAGAGTATTATGACTCGTATCTTTAAAACAGTCATTTCTACTCTGGTAATCTTATCACTAGTAGCAGTTCTTCCAGCTGAAACAACAGTTAAAGCTGACCAAGTTGAATTTGCCACTGAAAATGACAGCAACGATGCTGTTTTTGCCAGCGCAGAAATCAAGAAGAAAAAGAAAAAAGGAAAGAAAATCAAGAAAAAAGGCAAAAAGAAGAAAAAAGGATTTTTCTCTAAGTTCAAAGGAGTTAAATAGCCTTATTCTTTTTCTAGAATAATATAAAAAAGGGTACGTTAATCGTACCCTTTTTTATTTCCTAAAATGCAATTATAATCACAACATCAAACTAAAGAGAAAATCCATGTTTAATAAATTCCATATCGTAACGCTAGTATTATCACTGGTGACTGCCCCCATTTTTAGTCAAGATATAGACACAACAGACTTTGAAGAAGAAAGTGGGAATGAAATGTTTACCAGCGTGGACCTGAGTTATTCTCAGGATAAAGGGAATACTGACTTTTTGTCTCTGTATTATGGATTTAGCTTTAGCGTACTTGGAGATGTAGGTCCATTAACCGATACTGAATTCAGTATCAATTTTTCTCGAAGTGACGATAAGTTAGACGGCGAATCATTTACTGATGATCAATCCTTTACATCCCAATTTGATCTTTGGGCCAATCAAAGAATATCACCTTTCTTATTTTTTCAAAAATCTTATGATAAAACAATTGGATTAGAAAACAGGATGAACGCTGGTGCTGGTGCAAAAATTGGACTATTAAAAGGCTTTTCAATCAGTTATGCCTTCTTATTTGAAAAAGAATCCTATAAACTTTCTGAGATAAGTGGTATCGATTCTACTTTGATGACATATTACTATTATGAGGATTTCTATGAGTATGATACTACCTATAGCATTGCTACTACAGATTCTTCATTCTTTCGTCACTCCATACGCCCAAAATATAAAGTAAAATTATTTGATGGAAATGTTGTTTTTGATTATCGATTTTATTTCAAACCCAGAATAGACAATTTTGATGATTATCTCCTGGAGCATGAGCTCAAAATTTCGATCGTAACTTTTTATGAAGCTTTATCTGTAGATTTCAATTATACAAATAAATACAACGCACGTTATGATGATGGTGGTATTATTAACCCCGATACAGGTATGGATTATGCAGATACAGATGAAAATATTTCTGTTGGTCTATCATTTATGTTTTAATTCTTTAGAAAGATATATTTATTCAAGTGGGGCGTGGGACTAATTTCATGCCCCATTTTTTATGCAATACAATCATTTAACAATCGAAGCCAAATGGCAAAAACACTGGGAAGACCAGAAAACCTTTAAGGTAGAAGTTGATCCCGAAAAGGAAAAAGTTTACGTACTGGATATGTTTCCCTATCCATCAGGGACTGGCCTGCATGTGGGGCACCCATTAGGATACACTGCTACGGACATTTATTGCCGCTTTAAGCGCCTGCAGGGATTTAATGTACTCCATCCCATGGGTTGGGACGCTTTTGGCCTTCCTGCAGAACAATACGCCATTAAGACTGGTACGCATCCTAGGAAAACTACCGAAGAGAATGTTAAAAATTTCAAGCGGCAGATCAAAATGCTGGGTTTTTCTTATGACTGGAACAGAGAAATCAATACCACCGATGAGAAATATTACAAATGGACTCAGTGGATCTTTTTACAGCTTTATAAGAAAGGATTGGCGTACGAAGCAAAGGTTCCTGTCAACTGGTGTCCTGAATTAAAAGCTGTACTGGCAAACGAAGAAGTTATTGATGGAAGATCAGAAATAGGCGGACATCCGGTTATTCAGCAGCCCATGCGCCAATGGATGCTGAAAATTACAGATTATGCTGAATCATTATTGGATGGCTTGGATGATTTAGATTGGCCTGAAAGTGTTAAAGACCTGCAACGTAACTGGATTGGAAAATCAAAAGGTGCAAATGTACACTTTAATCTTCCATCCATAAATACAAGTATTACGGTATATACAACACGACCTGACACTCTTTTTGGAGCTACATATATGGTTTTGGCACCGGAACACCCTTTGGTTGAAAAACTTGTATCGAGTGCACAAAAATCTGCTGTTATATCCTATACAGAAGCCGCTCAGAAAAAAAGCGATATGGACAGGGGAGAGTTGAGTAAAGAAAAAACCGGTGTGCCTTTAGGCGCTTATGCCATTAATCCTGTTAATGGTGAAGAAATACCAATTTGGGTTGCAGATTATGTGCTCATGAGCTATGGAACGGGCGCAATTATGGCTGTCCCTGGACATGATCAACGTGATTATGAATTTGCAAAGGAATATGATTTACCAATAGTTGAAGTTGTGTCCGGCGGTGATATTACAGAAAATGCCTATACCGATAATATCGATGGTTTACTGATCAATTCATCTAATGATGATGGATTGGACCTGAATGGACAAAATGTGACTAATGCAATTCAATCAACAATTGAATGGTTGAAACGGACCGATAAGGGAGAAGCAACCATACAATATAAGTTGAGAGATTGGCTATTTTCCCGTCAAAGATATTGGGGAGAGCCCATCCCTGTTGTACATAAACCGGATGGTAGCATTATTGCGGTTAATGAATCAGACCTGCCATTAACATTGCCACAAGTTGAAAAATATGAGCCTGCCGGCACAGGTGAATCTCCTTTGGCCAATATCGACGATTGGGTAAATATTCCCGCAGGTAAACGAGAAACGAATACTATGCCTCAATGGGCAGGGTCTTGCTGGTATTATTTACGTTTTGTTGATCCATTAAATGAAGCGCAATCATGGAGTAAAGAAGCAGAATCATATTGGATGCCTGTGGATCTTTATGTAGGTGGTGTAGAGCATGCGGTACTCCATTTGCTTTATTCACGATTCTGGCACCATGTACTTCATGATTTAGGCTTAGTTTCAACCAGAGAGCCATTTCAAAAATTATTTAATCAGGGAATGATACAGGGTGAAGATGGCCAAAAAATGAGCAAATCACGTGGGAATGTGGTCAACCCTGATGATGTTGTTCAGGAGTATGGCGCAGACAGTTTCAGACTCTACGAAATGTTTATGGGACCATTAGACAAATCAAAGCCTTGGAGCACAAGCGGATTACAGGGTTGTTACCGCTTTATTCAGAAAGTATGGAAACTTTTTACAGTAGATCCTTCAAGAATTGAGGAGAACTGTGCTAATGAAGAAACTATTAAGCTATTACATCAAACAATTAAAAAAGTGACAGAAGATTTATCAGACCTAAGATTTAATACATCTGTATCGCAATTGATGATTTTTGTGAATCATTTAACAAAACTAGAGAAATTGGATAAATCTGTTTTACATCAATTTTTACTAATCTTAAATCCAT
>JABHKE010000086.1 GCA_018692355.1 Fidelibacterota bacterium | reverse complement strand
CATCATAAACTCCCCAAGGAATATAGCTAACTACTAATCCTTGATTTGTCGTTTTCAAGGACATAGGATAATTAAATAAATTGCTTACATGATTATTTTTTATTACTGAAGACCACCAATCATTTGTTGGTATATGTCTGTTCGCTGCTGGGCCACTTACTTGTGGTTCTCCAGATGGATAACTATTTCGCCCAGCTTCATCAACACCTGGAAAGGTTGTAGTGTAGCTACCAGCTCCTACTTGCACTATTTGCGAAAATGTAGCATGAGTAATAGAAAAAATTATTATTAAAGCATTAATTAAATTTTTCATTTTATTTTTCTATTTTTTAGGTTTTATTTCTAATTAACATAATTTATAAGTATTAATTAATTAACTAATTGTTAAATAGTTATTATGTATAAAGACTTCAATTTTAACTATTTTACCATTACGGTTAAAAATAGGATTGCTTTGTTTTTCGTCCAACACATTGCCATCAAGTTCAACTTTTGAACCATCAGAAAGTTCAAGAAGAATATGGTTGTCCTTATCAGATAACGTATAAATAACAGGTACCTGGCAAAACGTATATGCCAATTGGTTCTCTAAAATGGTGAGTTTCCGCTTCTGATGAAATACGTCATAGTATTTAAACACCTGTTTTGTTGTTAGGAATTCACTGCGCTTTAACAAATAAGGCTCAAACCTGATACAACCATGAGCCACAGTACACCCCAGCTCTCCAAATCGTGTCAGTATTTCTTCCTTTACTTGTCCAGTCATACCCGGTTGCTGGGCACCCGAATGGGCAGGGGTATGAGAATATGGGTCATAAGGGAAAGCCCCATATTCTTCAGGCGTTTTTGCAGCACTCAAACCTCCTCGAATGTCGTAGTAAAGTTGACCCAATTTTTTCATTTTTTCAGAGGATACATTTGTACGAACCGCTTTAAAATAGTTTTCCTGTACTGCCAACAGAAGCTTTGAAATCATGTGCCAGTAAATAGAGCCTATGCCCTCGTATGAAAACATTGTTCCTGATCTGCCTGTGTAGTTGCGGTGGTCAAAGACTGCCTCAAAAATTTCCAACATTAAATCGTTTTCCAGTTCGACTAAATCCTTATAATCTTTTTTATCTAACATTTGATGTAATGCTGCTTGAAGATCAAAGCTATTTCTGAACTGCGGCCTGAAGCGAAATTGATCATCCGCATCTTGTTCAATGAGAGTAAAATCATTATTTCGAAGCATGGTCGATAGTAGCTTGCTTTTTGAAATACTGTGGGGCTGGATAATATTTTTTTCTAAAAAAGGAGTTACCTTTTTTATGGGATATAGCATAAAACTTCCCATATTCTCCCGGAATAATTCACTGGCAGAGAGGATACCCAATACTTCGATAGCATCATCGATTTTTAATACCCCTGAACTCAATGCGGCAACTTGACCTTCCAGCATAAGATCCAAATGTTGTACATCCATTGCTTGTTTTTTTAAATCAATCTGAATTGTATTGTAGGCATGGTAAAGCCCATTTCCATTTTTACTGGAACTAATGGTGGTTTCCAGATCATTGTTAATAGCAAATATAAATTCGCTAATCTGGTTAAGCGAAATATCTTCAGTTCCACTGAACCCTTTATTGTATACTGTACTTCTGTATTCTTCGAATACTTTACCCAACTTAGATACGTATTCCATCCTATCTTTATTGGTTATTAAACTCAGGTCCTTATCTTTGTTCCAGTCCATAACAATTCCCTTCACAGCATTGAACCAAGCGCAAACTTCAACTGACACCGAAACTGTATCGAAATCCATTTCACCCAAGAGATCTGAGAAAAAGGCCAGGAATCTTCTAAGATAATAAACCGTTACCATGGATGCCCCATTCCCAACAAGTGCATTGTTTGCATCGTTCCATTCAGGGCGCTGAGTGTTAAGCCAAATTCCGGCTCCAGGGATATAATTGCAAATTTTAGCCATTGAAAGAACGAGCAATTTTTCACACATAGTTACGTGGTAAACAGTTTGGTTTTCATTCAAGATGAGTTTCCCATCGTTGCCCATATTTTTCACCAAATCTTGAATTGCGACATTCCCTTCAAAATCAAAATCTATGGTTTCTTTGGGATTCTCAACTATTTGATCAAAGGTTCTCAGCCGATAGGGAATGTTTGCATAGCTGAACAATTGTTCTTTCAATAGCTGCCTTATTGCAGCCGGATTATGATTATAAAGATGCTCCATTAATTTCAGTAAATAAATAATTTGGTGATCATTCCAATATCCGATAAAACTCCAGGGATCATCAGGATCACTCACTTCCCAGTCAATACCTTCGCTGGTTACCCGGTAAGGATTGTACCCATCCATAGATGTTGCATTGATGAATGTGCAAACCATAGACTCCCAGGTTTGAGGGTAACTGTAGCCCAGTGCTTCCCAGTTTTGAAAAATATCCCGCCAATTTCCTTCATAATACAAAAGCGGGTTACCATTCTCATCTTTGATTCGTATATCAAATCGATTCCAGGGGCGACTGGGATCTCCGTGTCTTCGACCCAACGTAAGAGGTAGGTATTCTCTGCAGAGCCTTCTAAGGGATGGCTCTTTTGTTTCATCCCCAAAATCAATTAGTTCTCGTAAGCCAATTTTTTCTGGAAATGCTTTAATTTTATCTCTGTATCGTTCAAATATTGTTGTATTCCTGATGCTCAGAAACTTCAGAAAATCTTCTGTCCTAAAATCATAATTATTTAAAAATACACCCCCGCGTAAAACATTAAAGGTGGTATTTGCCGTATGGTGTAAATCATTGATGGTTTCATTCGTGCATTGAAACCCATCAGCAGACCCAATGGCACTCTGAAGAAGTAGATGGTTTTTCTGAATACTTTCTTCCAGTTTCAGTTCAATATTTGATGCATCATTAAGGTCAGAGATTAGGTGAGTTACTTCCGATTGTGATTGATGAACGTCAGCAACCGTGTACCAATGGATCTCACTTCCAGGCTCTAATATTTTTTCTATTTTTGTTAAAAAACTACCCGGTTTTCCTTTGACAAGATGTGCTCCACTGAATGCTCTGTTATCTTTAAATCGAGCAATATCCTCTTCACTTAAGGAAATAATCTTTTCTCCATTGTAGCAAGACCAAACAAGGTTGGTATATAATGATTCTCCTGGCTCAGGGCGGTCCATGAGCAGGGCATTCATGAAAAATAAAGCACAATTGGCATCGGGCATGTATTCTGATACCTTATAGGCATTTGCCAGGTTACTCATTTCCTGTTGAGTACGTAACTCAACACCAGCAGGCATTATATTTCTCAAACCGTCCAACAATTCGACTTGAAGATTTTTTTCTCCAAAATTAATTAAAGAAGATTTCCTGATAAAACCGTATTCAGCACTTGCCTGCCATTTATAGGAATAAGTTAATCCTAATGTATGATTTTTCTCTTCAAAAACAACAATGTCTCCAAGACTGTTCTTATAGAGGTTATGCTCTCGATTAAAAGTCTGTTTATGTTTTGAAAAAGGTTCCCATATATAATTTTTACTATCTTGTTGGATTCGCAATATAGTAACTGGGCCAGTAAAATGTGCATTACGATGCAGAAGATCATCCGTTACGTATGGAAACAACGCATACTCTGCTTTTACTCTTCCAGCAGTCAGGCATCCTGTACTGGAAAGATACATCCAGTGATCCGAACCGCTGGTAATAGTCATCAAGAATGGATCCATCTGGTTTACGTTAGAAATTTTATACAGTGACCGATCCATGATTTATTCTCTTACGTTTTAGGCGTTCACCAGTGTTACGATAGATCTAGAAGGAATGCATAGATCTAGGGCGACATCTCCATTCATATATGTGCAATCTGCCTGAGTATCTTTTTTATTCATTATAATAGTAGTCACAATCCCTTTATCATTGATTGAAGCAAGAGCTAGAAGATTATCCGTTTTATTTTCGCACTCAATGATTCTGTCGCCTCGTTTTATGAATCGAGAGAAATGGCCAAGATAATAGTAAGAACTTTGATAAAGGATATCCTGTGACCTAGTATCCACGATGATAGGAGCACTGCAATAATTACCTACGTGGTTTGGACCTCCATTCTCATCCAGAATAAGATTCCAATCTATCCATGCCACGGTCCAGCGATTTAGATCATTTATAACGGAAGTGGCGTAACGTTCACCAAGGTCCCAGGATCCAATGTGCGGACCATTTTCTTGGCACCCTTCAGTAAAAATTAACTCTTTATCAGGAAAGTCATCGTGGACTAGTTGTACTGCATCAAAATGATCACCATTGTACCAATGGAATCCCGTACCCCAGACGTATTTTGCCGCTTCCGGGTCATTGAGAACAGTTCTAACTCTTTCTACCATAATATCCCGATTATGATCCCATATAATGACTTTTTTATCAAGGAGATTTTTGCTTTCCAATGCAGGGCCTAAATAATCCCGAATAAAATCTCGTTCATCTTCTGCAGTATAGATACAGGAATCCCAAGTTTGTTTCGCATCAGGTTCATTTTGTACTGAAATACCCCAAATGGGAATACCCTCTTTTTCATAGGCATTGATATACTTGCAGTAATAGTTAGCCCATGAATCACGGAATTCTTTTTTCAATTTTCCACCATGATTCATTTGGCCATTCGTTTTCATCCACGCTGGTGGGCTCCATGGAGATGCCATTATATGTATGAGTGTTTTTACTTTATCTATGGCATCTTTGATAAAGGGAATCAACATTTTTTTATCTCTTGATATTGAAAAATCTTTCAACTCTTTATCTCCTGCTGTTTCACAGTGAGCATAGTTGCCAAGAGAAAAATCGCAACTGTTTATATGAGTTCTGCCCATGTTGTAGCCATTTCCATTTGGCCCAAAATAAGCTTGAATAATTTCTTCCTTTTTTTTAAAATTCAGTTTATGATAAACACTTGCTGCAGCTTCGGTAAACGCTCCTCCAAACCCCAGGATCTCCTGACGAGTCCCATTTTTATTTAATTTGATGGTTGGGGATTCTATAGCCTTTGTAGTTAGGAGGTGAGATAGATTCACCTGCTCTACTTTTTGCCCGGTGTCCTTGGCCGTAATATATACTAATATAGTTTTTTCTGGTATGTTGGTCATTTAGTCTTCATCTAATCCATTTGCTGAAATGTATTTCTTATACCAGTAATAGCTATCTTTTGGAATACGCTCTAAGGTTTCAAAATCTACCCAAATCAGGCCAAAGCGCTGGCTGAATCCCTGGGCCCATTCAAAATTGTCCATCAAAGACCAGGCAAAATAACCACTGCATGGGACACCGTCTTCAATTGCCCTCTTGAGTTCCGTAAGGTGTGAACGATAATATTCGATTCGTCTTTTATCATTTATTTTACCTTCCGAATTGGGGCCATCGCTATAGGAACATCCATTCTCAGTGATATAAATGTTTTGTACTTTGTATTCTTTTTTTAATCTCATAAGTAAATCATAAATCCCAGGCGGGTAAATCTCCCAGCCGAAATCTGTTTTCGGACCCATTTCTACATTGCGAGGAAGGTTTTTCTTTTCGTCGATTTCTTCATTTCGAATAACCGCTCTGCTATAGTAATTCACCCCTAAAAAATCTGTTTTAGTAGATATGATATTTAGATCACCCTGTTTTATAAAATTAAGATCTGATTCAGAGATTAAGCTCTTAGTTTTAAGGTATTCAAATACATCATCTGGATATTCATTATTATAGAGTGGATTAAGATATAAACGATTAAACTGACCATCAAAGAATCTGCATGCATCCTCGTCGTACGTGCTTCCAGATGCAGGTATTGCCGTATTTAAATTAAGAGTTATGCCTACATCAGATTGTTTTGAATTATTCCTTATCTCTGGAATTGCCATTCCATGAGAAAGTAATAAATGGTGTGCAGCAGCAAGACTTTTTACCCAGTTATTTTTTAGTCCAGGAGGTTTATGACCTCCAATATATCCTATATAGCTGACACACCACGGTTCATTATGCGTAATCCAATGTTTTACCCTGTCGCCTAAATGGCGGCTAACATGATAACTGTATTTTACAAAATCATGTACAATATCCCTTTCAGTCCAGCCCCCAATATCTTCTAAGCCTTGAGGTATATCCCAGTGGTTTAAGGTTATAAAAGGAGTTATTTGATTTTCAAGAAGAGCATCAACTAATCTGCTATAAAAGTCGAGCCCAATTTGATTCGGCTCATTTTCTTTACCCGTGGGAAAAATTCTTGGCCAACTAATTGAAAAACGATAAGCATTAACACCTAAGTTTTTTAGTAATCCTATATCATCACGCCATAAATGATAGTGGTCGCAGGCCCTATCTCCTGTATCACCGTTTTTGATTTTTCCTTCAATATGGCTGAATGTATCCCAAACGGATGGACCCTTGCCACCAGCAGTAGGGGCGCCTTCAATCTGGTAACTCGATGTGGCTGTTCCCCACTTAAAATCTCTAGGGTACGGTTTATTTTCAGGCATTATCTAATCCTTTTTTTTGATTGAAAGACAAACTTTCAAACCAGCCCGGTGAAGCTGCTTTTACTAATTGTTTTGTATACGTTTTTTCTGGTGACTGGATCAAGTCTTCAGCGAGACCTTGTTCAACAATTGAGCCATGTTGAAGGACGATAATTCTGTCTGCTAAATATCGTGCGGATGCCAGATCATGGGTT
>JABHKE010000175.1 GCA_018692355.1 Fidelibacterota bacterium | reverse complement strand
TGTGATTTATTCATTTTTCTATTCCTTGGTAGTCTAGCTTATCCCAATCTTCCAAGGGAGTAACCATTGGAGGGATAATACCATGATATTGATTGTTTTTCATCAGTGAAGCTCTTTTATTTTAAATAATATTATTGGATAATTTTACTTTTAGAATTAGCGGAATATCTGTTAAAACAGGAAATAATATTTATTATATTTTTTTCCACAGCATTTGGAGATTTTACTGCCCCGAACAATCATGAAATCTTTAATTTTAATCATATACTATTTAAATGACAGCAGGAAAAAGATGCTGCTTCGTATAATCTTATTATATACAAGTTCCATGTTTTTTATAAACTGAACCGTTGCTAAAGGTCTTGTTTTAGGTTTAATATTCATTCGGAGAAACATGAAATGAGTATAATTGTAACAGGCGGTGCCGGAATGATTGGCAGTAATATTATAGAAGGGTTAAACAAATCTGGACATAATGATATTATTGTTGTCGACCATTTAAAAAATGGGGGGAAATTCCGGAATATATCTGATTTAGATATTTCTGATTATTATGACAAAAAAGATTTTATTTCTCTCGTCAGAAATAGAAATGATTTTGGCCAGGTTGATGCCGTCTACCACGAAGGCGCTTGTTCTAACACTTTAGAGTGGGATGGCCAATATATGATGGAGAATAATTATGAATATTCGAAGGTGCTTCTCCACTATTGTTTGGATAAAAAAATCCCATTTTTCTACGCATCATCTGCTGCCGCCTATGGCGACAGTACTGTTTATAAAGAAAACCCGGACAATGAAAATCCCATCAATATTTATGGCTATTCCAAATATTTATTTGATCAATATGTTCGGCGGCACGAATCATCCTTTGAGAGCCAAGTGGTTGGCTTTCGCTATTTCAATGTGTATGGACCCAAAGAGCAGCATAAAGGGTCCATGGCCAGTGTGGCCTTTCATTTTAATAATCAAATTGAAGCGGGTGAAAATCCGAAACTATTCGAAGGTAGTGGCGGCTTTGACAATGGTGAGCAGCGTCGGGATTTCATATTTGTAGGTGACGTTGTAAAAATAAATCTTTGGATGATGGCTCACCACGATGTATCGGGTATTTTCAATATTGGTACGGGAAATAGTCAATCATTTAATGAAGTTGCCAATTCAGTTATCAATTATCATGGAAAGGGTGAAATTAATTATATACCTTTCCCCGATGAATTAAAAGACAACTACCAAAGTTTCACAGAAGCTGACCTAACTAAATTGCGTACAACCGGTTTTGATGGCTCCTTTAAAACAGTTCAAGAAGGTGTTAAAGAATACATGCAGTGGTTACACCGGAGTTAAGCCCGATTAATTAAAGTTTAATAATTTTTTCTATAATAATGGATGTGCTTTGCCCTGATCGGAATGGAATAATTTTCACTTCTCCCCCATTTGCAGTAACCGTATCTGCTCCAACGATTGTTTCCGGTGTATAATCACCACCTTTTACCAGCACATCTGGAATAAGCGTTTTAATAATTTCTGCCGGGGTTTCTTCATCAAAAACAACCACCAAATCAACCGATGCTAATGCATTTAGAATAGCTGCTCTATCATCCTGACTCTGTATAGGACGGGAATCTCCTTTCAAACCACGAACAGAACCGTCGCTATTCAAAGCCGTTACTAATTTATCACCGCATGCTTTTGCATCGGTTAAATATTCCACATGCCCCCGGTGAAGTATATCAAAACAGCCGTTGGTAAAAACCACTTTTAGCCCAGTTGATTTCCATTTATCAACTTGTTTTTTAGCATCAATCCAATTTTTTGCTATCATTTATACATCCATAACTAATTCAATTCTATTATAAAAATATTTCTGTAAAATACTGCCGTTTCCCTCTCATGACTTTTATGACATTTACTATTACAACTGTTGTATTATTATTCATTATTATCTCTAAATCTGTAACTCGGGTTTTTTGAAATTAGTCTATCAATTCCAAAAGTTGTACTTGTTAGAATAACCATCAGAATATAAAACGTGCATATTTCAATCAAAAAATAATTCTCAATTAATTTATGGGAATTGAAATTTTCAATGCCATCTGAGATGATAACCCAATCTGAATATTTGTTTCATCGAATTTCTGATAATTTTTTGCAAAAGCTCGTCCAACAGCCGTGCCTAATCCTGCCCCAAAGATGACATCGCTCAAATAATGTTTATTATCATTCATTCGACTCACAGCAACTAGTGTAGCCAGTCCATAAGAAATCAATCCGATATTTTTTCCATAAAGTTCGTTTGCAATTGAGGCCATTGTAAAACTATGAGATGTGTGTCCACTGGGAAACGAATAACTACCTCCGTTAGGTCTTTCACGGCCAAATGCTCGTTTCATGCCGACGGTAATTAATCCATTGGATACCATGGCAAAAGTTGAATATTGAATTTTTGACATGAATTTTTTATTCGAATCTTTTTTAATTTTGGATGAAGTAATAATGGATGACCAAAGAATCCAGTGACCCCAATTTCCACCCATTTCATCCCCAAAATGAGAAATGGGATCTGAAAGAATCTTATGTTCAATCACATAATCTTTTACTTCTATATCAATTTGAGTGGCACTCAAAGCAGCTATTGCAGCACCCCCTAATAGCCACTGGTTTGATTCATCCATAATGACAGCTTTGCCCGATTGAAGCCAATATGAATGCCAATTATTTGGGGAATCTTTTGCAATAATCATACTAACAGATAATAGAAGGAATATATTATTTTTCAGAATAATGTTCATTGTTTTACTCAAATGAAATCCCCATGTAAATAGTATCCGAATTTCTCTTTAATTCTATCATCCCATATTTTAGGTAAAAAGTATAAGCAGGATAATTCTTTATGCCTAACCCAAGGTGTAGCCCTTTTGATCCACGATCCTTCAAATTATTCATGAAATGATCCATCATTTTTTTTCCCAATCCCTGACCCCTTGCGCGGGATAAAAGATTAATATGTAAGTGGGATGGGTAATCAGGTAAATCTAGAGGGGTTTCAGGATGAAAAAGTAAGTGGATGCATTTTTCATCTTTATTCCATGGTTTTGAACTTTCAATGGGATCCGTATATTTTTTTTGGAGTTTTGGTAGCCAATCTGATTTGACTTTATTATAAAATGATTTGGTATTTAATGTACCGATGATATAACCACAAACACCTATTTCATCTTCTAATACAAAAGCCGACTCCGGTTCAAGAGATATATAGGGGCCTGCATAAATATGCCCCAAAATCATTGGATCATCGTGAAGGTATTCTGCACCTTTCCCTGAATTACCAGTTTTTAAACATATTGCATAAACCGTATCATGGTCTGAAGTATTATATGGGCGAATTTGATATGACATTTGCTATTACAAATATTTTGAATTAGTACAAAAAATGATGTGTCTATAATTTTCTTCAATAATACTATCATTAAAATTATAATTCCTGAAGCTAATAAATTTATTATAGAATTCGGACAAAGGGGTAATTAAAAAACCCACATTTCTGCAGGGTTTAGGTGGCTCCACGGAACGTTTGATAACACGAACTATTTTACATTCCCCGCAAATGCCTATAGCCAGGGCAGAAACATCTGGTGAAAGCGGGAATCACCGGCTGGGCTCAGGTGAATGGCTGGCGCGGGGATACGGATCTGGGCACCCGGATTAAATATGACATCTACTATATAGAAAACTGGTCCATTTCACTTGATCTAAAAATCATGATCATGACTGTATTTAAAGGTATGCTACATAAAAACGCTTATTGATTTTTCCCGGAATGTAATTAGCGCAGGAGCAATAACTTTGCGGAAGGTGACATTAGCGAAAAAATATTATTATTTATTCGGGACCAATTTCTTTAAAACTTGGATTCAATTAGTAAGTGCAACATTGTATGATTCTCCAAAAAATACCTGATTGGGTGTTTTATACCCAAGTCTTTTTCTTGGACGATTGTTAAGTTTTTTCATGGCGTGGATTAACTCCTTATCTGTTATGGTTCTAAAGTCCCTGTTTTTTGGAAAGTATTGGCGTATGAGTCCATTGGTGTTTTCATTTGTACCTCTTTCCCAAGAAGAATATGGATGGGCAAAATAAAAGTTACATTTAAGTCCCCTTGCGATTTTCTCATGATTTCCAAACTCTTTTCCATTATCCGATGTAATTGTATGAACTTGTTTAGATATAGAACTCAACAATCGTTTTATCGCACCTTCGGTGTTTTCC
>JABHKE010000161.1 GCA_018692355.1 Fidelibacterota bacterium | reverse complement strand
GTTGTAGATAACCTTTCCAATGCGGGCGCTAAAGTGATTGCCTTCGATATTCAGTTCGATTCACCAGATGCCAGAAGTGAATATTTGAGAAGTGTCAGCGGTAATCTGCCGTCAGAATTCCAACAATATCTTCCTGGCCATGGTGATATTATTTTGGCAGAATCCATTAAAAAAGCACAAGAGAATGGTACTAGGGTTGTTATGGATGTGAAAATGGTGAAAGAGCCAACTCGTATACCGCCAAGCTATATTGCCTACCCAGTGCCTGAGATCATGGAGGTGAATCCAGAAACAGGGTTAATCAATGATATGCTAGATATTGATGGATTTTCCCGTCAATATAGTATTGCAGGATATATGGCCCATGAGCCAGATGTTGCATACTTGACTCTGGGAGTAAAATGTGTAAAAGCATTTCGTGATATTTCAGATGATGCTGTTCCATTGTATAATGCCAAAAATTTGAATTGGAATTTTGGATCATTAAATATTACGTCTTATGGGCGAACAAATAATTTTCTGGTAAATTATTATGGACCTCCATCCGGGTACAAAATACCTGGCAGACAGGACTTGAAACCTTGGGGCACCTTTCCAAGATATTCTTTATCTCAGGTTTTAGATACCCAGGATTATGATATTCCGGAAGATATTGATTGGATGAGCCAATTTCTCCCAGGCCAAGTACCGGATTGGGTGCTTTCAATTGAAGATGAGACAGAACGAAATGAAATGATGGCCATATTAGGTCTGGGATCAGATTTTGATATCACTCAATCTCCTTTTTATAACAAGATAGTAATCCTTGGTGTAAATGTGGAAGTTATTCACGATGTAAAATCTACCCCTTTTTATAATTATTTGAATTTGAGCCAATTAACGCCGGGGATGGAAACACATGCTAATGCGATCCAAACCATGCTACACAATAATTATCTCAAAGTTTTTGGTGGCAAAACAACACGGTATATGGATGAAGGTTCACCTTATCCTTTAGCCAATTTTCTTTTAATATTTGGTTTATGTGCCTTGGCTTATATTCTATTAACCAAAGTTGAATTGCATCCTATTATGGCAGGTATTGTCATTTTATCTGAAGGAATATTTTATTATGCCTTTGCCATGGGAATGTTTGCCAACGATTATTGGTGGTTCTGGAAATCAACTGTTTCCAATATTCTGCCGGAAGCGTTGCACAGTAAATTTTATGATCAATTACAAGTGGTACTTCCGGGGCCAGGAGAATCCTATGTGATGCCCATTGTCGCACCCATTGCTGGATTGATGTTTACTTATGCCAGCAATATCATTTTCCAATTTCTTCATGAACAAAAAGATAAGAAATTTTTAAGAGAAACTTTTGGAACTTATATTTCTCCGGAAGTTTTGGACAAAATGTATGAAGAAAAACAGGCACCAACACTAGGTGGTGTAGAAGGATACCATACAGCATTTTTCTCTGATATTCAGAATTTTTCAACCTTTTCTGAAGTACTGGAGCCGGAGAAAATGGTTGCACTTATGAATGAGTATCTAACGGTAATGTCAAAAGTAATTTTAGACAATGAAGGGACGTTGGATAAATATATTGGAGATGCAATTGTTGCTTTTTATGGGGCACCTGTTCACGTGGAAGATCATGAAAAAAAATCATGTAAAACGGCACTAGAAATGCAGAAAGCATTAGGTGATTTACGTAAAAAATGGGAATCTGAAGCAGATTGGCCGGATATTGTTTATTCTATGCAGCATAGGATCGGATTGAATTCCGGTAAAATGGTCACAGGAAATATGGGATCTGAAATGCGGATGAATTATACCATGATGGGAGATACTGTTAACCTCGCTGCTCGTCTGGAATCATCGGCAAAACAATATGGCGTGTACAATTTTGTGGGAGAAAATATTTATGAAACAGCTAAAGATAAATACATGTTTAGATTTTTGGATTTTGTAAGAGTAAAAGGGAAGAACGTTCCAGTGAAAGTATATGAATTAGTCTCTGCAAAAGAAACTGCTGATAATGATATGGTCAATCTTGTAAAAACATTTGAAGACGGATTGGACCAATATTACCAGCAGGATTGGGATAAAGCTCTTGCCCTGTTTAAAAAAGCTGAAAATATGGAAGATCATTTTACATCAAGGAATACAACGCCCTCTGCTATTTACATAGATCGGTGTATTATGTTTAAAAATAATCCTCCAGGTCAGGATTGGGACGGTGTTTGGACTATGACATCAAAATGATATAAAACTCAATATTTTTTTAAATTTCTTATTTCACATCTAACGGGCCCTTAAGAGATCCAAAAATATTGTTTGGAACTTTCCCGATTTCATTCGTTTCATCTGTAATTTTTAGACCAATAATTTATGCAAAATTCACGCGGACATATCCTTTGGATCGATGATGAGATCCACCATTTAAAACCCCATATTTTATTTCTTGAAGACAAGGGCTATAAATTGTCCCAAGCAGCTAATGGGCAGGATGGGATAGCCCTATCTGAACAAAATAATTACGATTTGATCTTATTGGACCAATCCATGCCTGGATTGGATGGATTGGAAACATTGGCGGAATTGAAAAAAAATCGTTCATCCTTGCCAGTGATCATGATTACCAAAACTGAAGATGAATGGCTCATGGATGAAGCGATCACGGGGCAAGTAGAGCAATTCCTCATCAAACCTGTGAATCCAAGTCAGATTTTCATGGCTTGTAAACAAACACTGGAAAAGATCAAATTACATGAACAAAAAGCCATCAGTGATTATTTGAAAGAATTTCAGGAAATTGAAGCCCAATTAAGTAATGAATTGAATGTGGATGATTGGTGGAGACTCTATGATCGCCTCACAGATTGGCAAATAAAATTTGATCATTACAAAGACACCGGATTAGGATCGATTCTCAAGGAGCAGATTCAAACCTGTAATAGGGAATTTATTAACTTTATAGAGTCCAATTATGAGAGTTGGATGCAATCCAATGATCGTCCAACACTTTCAGTAGATATCGTTCCAAAGTATATCAAACCCATTTTGGATAAAGGTGAAAAAGTTTGTTTATTGGTGGTTGATTGTATGCGCCATGATCATTTTAAATCTATGATGACATTATTAGAGCCATTTTTTAACATCAAACTAGATTATAAATTGTCTTTACTTCCAACGGCAACGCCCTATTCCAGAAATGCAATCTTTTGTGGGCTGTTTCCGGATGATATGGTGAAAAAATATCCCAAGCAGGGTGATGATATGAAAAATGATTCTACTAGTTTGAATCAGCACGAAAAACAATTCTTAATTGATCAATTGAAGAAAATGGATTTGGGGGATAAACGGGTTCATTACCATAAAATCTGGGCTGTAGAGGAAGGGAATAAATTCAACAACAGAATTAAAGATTACCTTCAACAAGATATTTTAGCTTTGGTTGTAAATTTTGTAGATATTCTTGCACACAAAAGTTCCCAAATGGATGTGCTGAAGGAAATGGTTCCGGACGAGTCTGGATATAGAACAGCCGTAAGGTCCTGGTTAAATCATTCTTGGTTACTTCAGGTGTTGAAAAAATTAAGCGAAAATAATTTCACGGTTATTTTGACAAGCGATCATGGTAGTATTCGAGTTCAGCGTGATGTGATGGTGGCTGCTGATAGGGAAGCATCTTCTGGCGTTCGGTATAAATATGGTCGGAACCTGAATACGAAAGAAAAAAATGCAATCGTTATCAAGGAACCTGAAAAATTCCGATTACCTGTTTTTGGTCCACAACCCAGTTATATTATCGCCAAAGATGACGTCTATTTTATATATCCAAATCAAGCCCATAAGTACCAATCAAAATTTAAGAATTCGTTCCAACATGGTGGAATTTCTATGGAAGAAATGATGGTACCTGTGGCCATCATGAAAGGGCGCGGTTGATGATTGCAGAATGCAGTTCAAAAGAGGAAACACAAGCATTAGCAGGTAAACTAGCACAGAAAATTCCTGTTGGATCCATTGTGGCTTTGATTGGGAATCTTGGGACTGGAAAAACCACATTTACACAAGGCTTTGCCAAGGGGTTGGGAATCACAGATACGGTTGGGTCTCCAACCTTCAAATTAATTTCAGAATATGATGGGGTACCGCTTAACTTGTACCATATAGATTGTTATCGACTCAAAAATGAAATAGATTTTTTAAATATTGGTGGCGAAGCATTGTTAACACAGGATGATGGTATAACATTGATTGAATGGGCAGATATTATTAAAAAAATATTACCATCAAATGTCATTACAATAAATTTTTCTATATTGGATGGATATCCAAACAGTAGACAGATTGAGATTATTGGTATACTTGATGAAGATTGATTTAATATTAGCCATTGAAAGTTCTTCCACAATATGTGGTGTTGCAGTCATAGAAAAAGAGCATACCTTAAGTGTGGTAGAAAAATCAGCCGATAGAAAACACGCAGAAATTCTTCCTGAATTCATTGAAACTGCTTTAGAAAAAAGTCAAAAAACAGTAAGTGATTTGGATGCGATTGCCGTAAGTATTGGTCCAGGAACTTTTACCGGTTTACGGATTGGATTGGGTACAGCAAAAGGGTTGGCTTATTCTCATGATTTACCCATAGTTCCAGTTCCAACTCTTGCATCCATGGCTTTGGGTTTACAAAAGAAGGCACCAGAAAAAGGAATTTCCTTTTCTCATGGAAAAAGGATTTTTTATCAAGAGTTTAATTGGAAAAATAATCTTCCCAATGCAATGGATAAGCCCGTGGTGGGTGATATTGATGAATTTAGTGAAAAATTTAATTCTTCAATATTCCAATGGAATTGTGAATCTATTTTTACAGACACTATCTCCTTTATAGGTGCGAAGCCTTCTGCAGAATATGTTGCTTTATTAGCATATTATTATTCAGATAAATGGTTGATTGAAAAACCCTATGATTTAGTACCGGAATACATTGCTCCTTTTGAAATGAATAATAAAAAAATATGAATATTCGAGCAAGTGAAGAAACAGACCTTGCAAGAATTTTACAAATCGAAAATAGTGTTTTCCAAAATTCAGCGTGGACAAGGGCAATGATCTCTGATGAACTCACGTTGAATGTAGATAGAAAAACGTGGGTGATTGATTCAAATATAGAATTAGTTGGATACTGTATGCTCCGCTATGGCCCCAATGAAGTTCATTTGGTCAATATGGCAGTTGATCCATCTTTACAAAAAATGGGTATAGGCAAGAAATTATTAATCCATTTTTTAGATAATATTCCAAAAGATTCTTCAGCATATTTAGAAGTAAAACGAGGTAATTTCCCTGCAATCAAGCTATATTTAAATGCTGGGTTTAAAGATATTTCTATTCGTGAAGGCTATTATCCAGATGGTGAAGATGCTATTGTAATGTGTTTAAATAAATGAGAAGAGTTTTTAGCTCCCTTGCGTAATTAGTATTTGTGAATTTTGTGCCTTTTGTGGCAATTAATTATGGAAATGATTATAGACTATGTCATGGTTTAAAAGAAAAGATAAAAAAATAAAGGATTCAGAAAAGAAATCTATCCCCGATGGTTTGTGGGATAAATGTCCATCCTGTAATGAAATTTTATACAGACCTGAACTAGAGAAAAATCTTTCAGTCTGTCACCATTGCAATCATCATTTTCGTGTAACTCCCCAGGTTTATGTAGATCTTCTATTAGACAGCGAGAGTGAAATACACTTATTTCAGAATTTAGAATCGGAAGATTTTTTAAAATTTAACGCAGGAAAAAAGTACCATCAGCAAATCGTTGCAGCCAAAACAAAGACTGGTGAGAAAGATGCCATTAAAGTTTACGATGGCCAGATCAATGGCGAGTCTGTCATCCTTGCTATTATGAATTTCCAGTTTATTGGAGGGAGTATGGGCTCTGTTGTAGGTGAAGCTGTTTCCCGTGCTATCCAAAAAGCAGCTGAATTGAAAGTACCATTCTTATTAGTTTGTGCTTCTGGTGGTGCAAGAATGCAAGAAGGTGCCATTTCTTTAATGCAGCTTGCAAAAACAAGTACAAATCTGGCAAAATTTGCAAAAAATGGCGGACTATATATTCCGATTCTCACAGATCCAACCACAGGCGGTGTAACAGCAAGTTATGGTATGTTGGGCGACATTATTCTCGCTGAACCCGGTGCATTAATTGGATTTGCAGGCCCACGTGTGATCAAGCAAACCATTGGGCAAGATTTGCCCAAAGGGTTCCAACGGTCAGAATTTTTATTGGAAAAAGGGTTCATTGATCACATAGTGTCCAGAAGTGAAATGAAAGAAAAAATATCCACATTGATTTCTCTTCTTACATGAGTCGACCCAAAATTCTCATCACCAATGACGATGGCATATTCGCCCCGGGAATTCGAGCTCTTTGGGAGGCCATGAGCGAGATTGGCGATCCAATTGTTATTGCGCCCCATACAGAACAAAGTGCTGTTGGTCACGCCATTACCTTAACGGATCCTTTACGGGTTGTTTCTGTTCAGCGGTCAGGAGGTTTTGAAGGATTGGCTGTTTCTGGTACGCCTGCAGATTGTGCAAAAATCGCCATAAAATCGATTTTGGACCAAAAACCTGATTTAGTCATTTCAGGTATCAATTCAGGTTCAAATATTGGGACGAATATTATTTATTCTGGTACAATCTCTGCTGCAACAGAAGGCACCATATTGGGGATACCATCTATTGCCATCAGTTTAGATTCCTATGAGTCAGATGAATATCGGGGTGCAAAACAAGCTGCGATTGATGTAGCACAACATGTATTGAATTATGGTGTTCCTAAGGGAACGCTCTTAAATGTAAATGTACCATATTGTTTACCGGATGAAATAAAAGGTGTGAAAATCACTCGTCAGGGTAACCAATATTTCAAGGATGAATTTGATAAGCGGACTGATCCACGTGGGCGAACTTATTACTGGATGAAAGGAAACATTGTGGATAAAGATGAATCTATGGACATGGATGGAAAAGCAGTTCGAGAAAAATATATCAGTATTACACCCATCCATTTTAATGTAACCAACGAATCCTATATGGATGAACTCATTAGTCAATTCCCCAATGAATAATATTCATGAAAAGGGTGTTGTCATTTTGGATTTTGGATCCCAGTATACCCAGTTGATCGCACGACGTGTTCGGGAGCAAAATGTACATTCTGAAATTCTTCCGCCGGAAACATCCCTAGATGAAATTTTAAACCGTGCCCCAGCTGCATTAATTTTATCAGGTGGCCCATCGAGTATTTTTGGTAATGAAGCACCTCTATTTGATGAATCCATTCTTGATGCGGATTTACCAATTTTAGGAATTTGTTATGGACTCCAATTATTGGCACATCACTATGGCGGGGCTGTTGTATCCACGGGGCAAGGTGAATATGGATCTGCAGAAATTGAATTAGATGACAATTCTGGCTTATTTTTTAATGTTCCAAGTACATCCAAAGTTTGGATGAGTCACATGGATCGTATTTCCAAGATTCCTGATGGCTGGCATACATTAGCCCATTCATCAAATGATGTAGTGGGTGCAATAGCAAATGAAGACCAAACCCGCGTGGCAACGCAGTTTCATCCGGAAGTTGCTCATACTGAAGAAGGACAAACCATTCTTCATAATTTTTTATTTACAGTTGCAAATTGTGCCCCAACGTGGACAGCCGGGAATTTTATCGACCAACAGATAGAACTTATTCGAAAGCAGGTTGGAGAAGGGAAAGTCCTCGTTGGTGTCAGTGGCGGTGTGGATTCAACCGTAGTTGCGGCATTGTTGTACAAAGCCATTGGAGACCAATCAACAGCTGTTTTGATTGATCATGGATTGCTTCGAAAAAATGAAGGTCGAGATTGTGTTAATGCATTAAAAACCGGTCTTGGTGTCAATATTAATATGTTTGACGAATCTGACATTTTTCTCTCAAAGTTGGAAGGTGTAACTGATCCGGAAAAAAAACGAAAAATAATTGGAAATCAGTTTATTTATTCATTTGATAGGATTGCCGGTGAAATAGGTGATATGCAATTTTTGGCTCAGGGAACGCTTTATCCCGATGTGATTGAAAGTGGTGTGAGCAAAGGGAAGACTGCACATGTGATTAAGAGTCATCATAATGTAGGCGGATTGCCCGATGATATGACATTTAAATTAGTGGAACCACTACGGGAACTATTTAAGGATGAAGTTCGAAATGTGGGACGAGAGTTAGGATTACCGGAATCCTTGATCGAACGCCATCCATTTCCCGGACCTGGTTTAGCTGTACGTATTATTGGTGAGATTACTGAAGAACGGATTCAGATTCTTCAGGATGCAGACCAAGTTTACATGGATATTCTTCATGAAGATGGATTGTATAATGATATTTGGCAAGCTTTTTCAGTATTGATTCCTGTTCAAACTGTAGGTGTCATGGGTGATCAACGTACCTACGAAAATTTGCTTGGAATTCGTGCAGTTACCAGTACTGATGGCATGACGGCAGATTGGTATCGAATGCCCGCAGAAACTTTATCCAAGATTTCCAACCGAATTGTAAATTCAGTCCCTGGAATTAACCGCGTGGTGTATGATATTACATCCAAACCGCCAGGTACCATTGAGTGGGAATAATATTATAGTTGTAGTCTTAACTAAAACATTGTTATTTTAGACGAAATGACAAAGAAACCATTCTTTTTAAAAACATGTATAATGACGTTAAACAAGCAGTCATGATCAATCACAATAAAATAAGTTTATCAAATTTTAAGGTAAAAATATGTGTGGAATTGTAGGATATTTTGGAAACAATGATGCAGTACCCCTGCTGATTAAGGGACTGAAGCGGTTGGAGTACCGTGGGTATGATTCTGCCGGGCTTGCAATCATGAGTGGCGATTCATTTATGGTAAATAAGAAAGCAGGGAAGGTAGCAGAATTGGAATCTCTTGTTAGTGAATCTGGATTAACCGGTTCTGTTGGTATTGGTCATACTCGCTGGGCAACCCATGGTGAGCCATCTGATTTAAATGCACATCCTCATACAGACTATACTGGAAAATTTGCTTTAATTCATAATGGAATTATCGAAAATTATGCTGCTCTAAAAAAATTGTTAGAGAAGAAAGGTGTTGAATTTCGAACCCAAACAGATACAGAAGTACTGGTTCAATTGATTTCAACCATCTATCATGAGGAAGATACAACATTTCAATCGGCGGTAACATCAGCATTAGAAAAAATCGTAGGCACATATGGAATTATTGTTATGTGTTCTGATGTACCAAATCAATTGATTGCAGCTCGTTTGGGGAGCCCCCTTGTTCTGGGCGTAGGAGAAGGAGAATACTTTATTGCCAGTGATGCCTCTCCATTAGTGGAATATACCAGAAATGTAATCTATCTTGGCGAAAGTGAATGTTTATTCATTGGGGATGATGGTTATGAGATCAAAAAGTTGGGCAATAGCGAATCGATAAATAAAAAAGTTTCACGTATTGATTTTACACTTGAGGAAATTGAAAAAGGGAATTATCCTCATTTTATGTTAAAAGAGATTTATGAGCAGGAGCATACTATCGTAGATACTATGCGTGGACGTCTTCTCCTGGATGAAGGTACGGTTCATTTAGGCGGAATACAGGACCACTTGCTTCGGATAGAACGTGCACGTCATTTTTATATTACTGCATGTGGAACATCCTGGCATGCGGCCTTAATTGGAAAATATATATTAGAAGAGTTCGCGGGTATACCGGTTCATGTTGAATACGCTTCAGAATTTCGATATCGGGAGCTCATCATCGATAGTCAATCGGTTGTGATTGCTATTTCACAATCTGGAGAAACTGCAGATACTTTAGCTGCCATCCAAAAGGCGAAAGAAAAAGGATGCCTGACATTTGGAATTTGTAATGTAGTGGGGAGTTCTATATCGCGTGAAACCGATTGTGGTATTTATACACATGCGGGACCCGAAATTGGTGTTGCATCTACTAAAGCTTTCACTGCACAAGTATCTGTATTATACATGCTGGCTTTACATTTAGGGCGGAAAAATGGTTTTTCCAAAAAAGATGGCATAGCCTTGACCCATGCCCTCCATAATTTAGGAGATCGTGTCATAGATGTTTTAAATCAATCGGATCATATCCTGACGATAGCAAAAGAGACAATGGATGCGAATAATTATTTATATCTCGGCAGAGGTACAAATTTTCCAGTTGCCCTGGAGGGTGCATTGAAATTAAAAGAAATCTCATATATTCATGCAGAAGGTTATCCTGCAGCAGAGATGAAACATGGGCCCATAGCGCTTATCGATGAAAAGCTGCCTGTTGTATTTTTAGCGCCCCATGATCAAACTTATGAAAAAGTGTTATCCAACATTCAGGAAGTGAAGGCCCGGAAAGGTAAAGTCATTACGGTTACGGATAAAATAACACCTGAACTTGAATCTTTGTCTGATCATTTAATTGAAGTTCCGGTCTCCCATCCCCGGACATTTCCTATTTTGGCCACGATTCCATTGCAATTATTAGCATATCATCTTGCTGTTCTCCGCGGGTGTGATGTGGATATGCCAAGAAACTTGGCTAAGTCAGTCACCGTAGAGTAGTTAAAGTCAACACAAAGAGTTGAACTCTTTAAATCAGAAAGGGAAACCACTTGGTCTCCCTTTTTTATTCTGTAAGGGTTTCCCCATTTATCCCACTTGATTCTACTATCCTTACTTGTTGTGTATTCAATACCATCATTAACAAGTGGATATCTATAATGAATATCTATATTATGTTGTTTGGTTTCTTTATAGTAGGTAACACTAACATTATCTATATAAATATCTAAAATCTTTCTCCTCTTTTTTACATCAGTAACTTTCTGGTATTCATCTACATCTTTATGGTGTTGAGATATCCAATCAATCCACTCACTTCTCTTATCAAGTAATAGTTCTTTTTGATTTTCTTTATCTAATTCAGATTTGAGTTCTGATACCTTAGAAGTAATTGAAGAATTAATCTCATTGAAATCAACATCTGATAGTTCAAGGATGAACTTCTCTTTTAATAATTGTACTCTACTTTGTTCTAAAGATTTGAGTTCTTTATTAATCTCTTTTTTCTTTTTATTCACCATTCTTCTGGAAGAAGTAGTGTCATATTTACCACCTAATAAGTCTGTCTTTACTCTTTCTTTAATGAATGAAGAGTTTCTTAATGTTTGTAGTAATTGATTCCAGACATAACTATCTAAATCAGAAGTATTTAATCTTTTTGGTTTATCACAATTAGGTTTATATAAGTGTTTTCTGTTTGGTCTTTTTCTATGATAGTATCTGTCAGAGTTACTACAGATATAGTAGGTTGAATTAGGATATTTAGTTCCCTTCCTACTGATATTTCTTCCAACCCAATCACAACCACAATTACATTTAATCTTTCCATGTAGGAAGTAAACATTCTTGGTCTTTTTAGTTTTATAAACATCAAGTTTCTTTTGAACCTTATCAAATACTTCATCTGATATAGTACGAGGGAGGGTCAAGTCCTAAAAGTTCTGTAAAATGAATCAAAAGGTCACAGTTTTTCCGCCTGCGATTTTTATTTTTACAGCAGGCTGATTTACGATTTTGGTTTCTTTTCTTTTT
>JABHKE010000110.1 GCA_018692355.1 Fidelibacterota bacterium | reverse complement strand
TATTAATAATGAAAATAAAAAAGACAGACCCTACCCACGAAGATTCGATGTTTCGGTCCCCGCAAACATGAAATGTGGTTCGGTGAGCTAGGAAATTGTTAATTGCCTATAATAGTCTATATCTTTTTCAACGGGTCTAACCAGGGCACCATAAAATCCAACATGCGCCGGTAACTTAAACTTGCCTGCCAAGTACCGACGCGTTGGTCAACTTCGCCTTCGATGCCAGAAAAGGCACCATCTAAAAATACAGGTTTTTGGAGACTTAAGCCTATTCCGCCTATAGCTACGTTCCATAAAAAACCTCCCCCAATGGTAAGAACTGTTGCTCGGGAATTCGGCGTTTTAATGCCATTCCAATAAGCTGGCGTGGTGTGTCTCGCGATCACGCTCCCACCAAGGGACGCATTGAGCTTAGGAATCATTTTTGTAAAGACAGTCAGAGAAAGGTCGTAAAGCCGGGATGATTTAAAGCCGTATTCATTTTCTTTTAGGGGAAGTTCAACCATGATGGCCCCACCCATGAAAACAGGGTTGGTTAATTTTTTCTTAAAAAACTGCATTTCTAACACGCTTTTGTAAACACCCTCACTAATACTAAAATGGCGGTGCTCGGTTTTCGGTTCCCCTCTTAAAAAGAACGGGTCAGACCTAAGGGTGTTTTTTGAGGGAATCACTAATCCGCCACCGAGAAACCATCTCTTTCCAGCGCCCTGTCCATCATTAAAAATAAGATAACGGAACATGAGTTTTGTATCCCCAAATAATCCACCCTCGGCATTAATAAAATCTGAACTAGTTCCTTCGTCCCGGTGGTGAATGGTAGTGGTATCACCATCCCAGGTCATGATACGACTTCCTATAGACTGACTAAACGTAAAATTCCAATAATTAGAAAGCCCAATAGTTAAGGTAGGCGTGAATATGACCGACGTTAAAGTTCCCTCGTGGTCGAAACCTTCTCCCGAACCCGGTAGAGCATCATGCCACCAGTCAATATACTGAGCAACATTATCAAGACCGAACATGATCTGTCCGGCCCAAAGACCCACCCCTCTATCAGAATTGCCGACCGGCAATGATGGATTACTTCACAATGCTCACTGTCCACGCAGAGAGAGCACCAGTAAAAGGAATGTAATAATGATTTTCATTGGGAAATAAATTAAGAATCTATTTTATTAAAACTAGATAAACAAAAACGCAAAAAAATGGGGCCTTCTATAAAATTATATAACTTAAAAACAGAAATATTATTGTGTTCACATCAAAAGTATTGGTCGATCCAAGCACATTTCTTTTTTCGCTTATGCAAGCATTTCCCGAGATTAGGCCAATTCTTTTGCAACATCTATCCCGAGTTTAATATTATTAATCGCTAAAGCTTGATTTGTTTTCAGGCTTCTCCCGGATGTTTTATCTAAGATATCGCCGAGTAAAAAAGGCGTTAAATCTTTTCCTGTAATATTTTGTGTTGCCGCTGCTTTGCAAGAAGCATTAATGATGGACTCAATTTCTTGGGCCGGGATTTCATCTTTTAGTGGAACAGGGTTTGCCACTAGAACAGAAGCGGATAATCCTGCGGAAACATTTTCTCTAAAGAGTGCAGCAACTCCACGAGAAGATGAAACCGGATAAACGCCAAAACATCCCGATGATTGTGAATAGAAAGCAGGAAATTCATTTGTTTTATATCCAATAACAGTAATACCAAGCGTTTCCATCATTTCTAATGTTTTAGGTAAGTCTAATATAGCTTTCGCACCGGCAGAAATAACAACCATGGGCGTGTTGGCCAGCGCAAATAGGTCTTGGGAAATATCAAAGGAATATTCTGCGCCGCGATGCACGCCGCCAATGCCACCAGTGGCAAAAACAGATATTCCTAACTGGTGGGCAATATGCATTGTTGAAGAAACCGTGGTTGCGCCATGCCACTTTTCGGCAATTGCGATACCCAACTCTCTACGGGACGTTTTTCTTACACCATCATCTTCGGCAATAAATATCAGTAGATCTTTTTCCAACCCCACGTGAATCTCTCCATTAATAATAGCAATCATTGCCGGGGTAACCCCCCGGTCTCTACATAGCGATTCCCCCTGTTGTGCAAATTTCAGATTATCAGGGAAAGGCATACCGTGAGCGATAATAGTTGACTCTAAAGCCAAAATAGGCTGCCCACTTTCTAAGGCCAGTTGAACATTTCTAGAAGTATGAATTTTCATTATAAATCACACATTGCTTCGGGTTTAATTTCTATGCTTATTTTTAATTAAATATGAAAAATATCGACCCCAAAAGATACAACCTTTCATCACGAACTATTTTACGACAAATTGGAAAAAACAATATTTCCATCATTGTGGATCGTAAGAGTCGCATCATTATGAAAGACGGCCAGCGAATAATGAAACAGGCACAGGCCATCCATCAAATTAATTCTAACATGAAAATTACAGTTTTAACATCAGCCCCAGTTTGCAGTAAAACACGAGCATTTCTATTAGAAAAAAATATTTTTATTAAAGAATTATAATCGTGTTTCGTTTCGTTTTTCCTCAGGATAAACAAATTTCCAAAGAAGTGTTTAATTTGGCGCTACCCGTTATTGTAAGCAACTTGAGCCGAGTGCTTATGAGTATGGTAGACGTGGCCATGGTTGGGCGGCTCGGTGCTGAAGCATTAGCCGCCACAGGGATGGGAGCAATGCTTTTCTGGGGAGCGCTCAGTTTTGTATTGGGGATAAGGACAGGAGTTCAGACACTGGCGTCCCGTCGCCTAGGACAAAAGATCGATAAAGAATGTGGCACCGCATTACACAACGGATTGTTCATGGCTACGCTCTATGCACTACCGATTTCATTAGCGGGTTGGCTTTGGGCCAAGGACATCATCCCATTTTTTATTCAAGATATAACCGCCACACGTCTTGCTATAGACTATACATCCATTGTTTTTATTAGCCTTTTGTTTTCTGCATACAGCTTCGTTTTCCAGGGTTTTTTCACTGGAGTTGAAAAAACTAAAGTACACATGAATGTGACAATCACCAGTAATGCCATCAATGTTTATCTTAATGCGGGACTCATTTATGGCTCTGATGGTGTGACACAATTTTTTGCAGATACAATACCGTCCTTGTCCTTTTTATCAAAACTTTGGCAATGGACAACCTTTCCGGCGATGGGCGCGAAAGGAGCCGCCATCGCAACTCTCATTGCATCTATCTGGATGGCGGTGCATTATTTTTCATTCCTTTTTTCCAGTCAGATAAAAGACCGTTTTTCTGTTTTCAATCTTTCCACAGACAGAACGATGATGATGCGTCAATTAAAACTTGCGCTTCCCCAGGGAATTCAAGAGGCGGTGATCGCTGTGGGATGGTCTGTTTTTTATAAGATCATGGGTATGATCGGCCTAATAGAGCTTGCCACTACAGAATTATTATTCACCATTATGCACGCATCGTTTATGCCGGCATTGGGAGTAGGGCAAGCCTGTGCCACATTAGTTGGAAAATATATGGGTGAAAAGAAAATTCACAAGTCCGAAGCAAGTATTAAGGAGTCTATACGGATTTCTGTTTATATAATGGGAACCATGGGAATGAGTTTTATTTTGATTCCGGAATATTACCTTTTTTTATTTACAGACGACCCTGAAATAATTCGAATGGGTGTCTTTGGTTTAAGAATGATTGGGGCTGTACAATTTTTAGACGCTATCGGATTTACGCTATGGTTTGCTCTTTCGGGAGCCGGGAACACCCTTTTCCCCGCCGTGGTGGAGTCGTGCTTAACGTGGGGCATAATTGTTTTGGGAAGCTATGTTTTTGGTGTGGTACTGAACATGGGGTTTAAAGCACCTTGGCTGCTATTTCCCATTTACATGGGCCTTTTTGCTGGAATAATGGTGTGGAAGATTTCAAAAGGAGATTGGAAGGAAATTGAAGTTTAATTTCAACAGAGTCTGTCGGCTCTTCTCTGGATAAGTAGATTATTTATCGTAACTTTCAGGCTCAAAATAACTGTCTAAATTTAATTTATTTATGATGAATCCTTACAGTGATCCCGATCCACAAGAAACACAGGAATGGATCGAATCTATAGAAGACGCCCTAGAAGAACACGGGTATGAACGCACCCGACACCTTTTGGAAACACTTATTGATTATGCCCAATCAAAAGGTGCGCGGCTTCCCTTTAATACGACGACTCCTTTTGTAAATACGATTTTACCAAGCCAACAGCCGGTGTATCCCGGCGATCGCGAAATTGAAAGAAAAATAAAATCTATTGTTCGCTGGAACGCCATGGCTATGGTGACAAAAGCCAATACAGAAACACCTGGAATTGGAGGCCATATTTCAACTTATGCATCAGCAGCAACACTTTATGAAGTAGCTTTTAATCATTTTTTCAAAGGAATAGATCACCCGAACGGACAAGACCTGATCTTTTTCCAGGGTCACGCATCCCCGGGGATATATGCGCGGGCGTATTTGGAGGGTCGGCTCGACAATGATCACTTGCATAATTTCCGCCGTGAATTATCAAAAAAGGGAGGCCTATCATCCTATCCCCACCCATACCTTATGCCGGAATTTTGGCAGTTCGCCACGGTATCTATGGGACTCGGACCGATCATGGCCATCTACCAAGCCAGATTCATGCGCTACATGATTGATCGTCATTTTATGGAGGATACTGGTCGGAAAGTATTCGCCTATCTTGGAGATGGAGAAATGGATGAACCTGAATCTTTGGGCGCGCTTACTTTGGCATCCCGGGAAAACTTAGATAATCTTGTTTTTATAGTGAATTGTAATTTGCAAAGACTAGATGGTCCTGTCCGCGGGAATTCAAAAGTGATCCAGGAATTGGAAGGCGCCTTTCGTGGTGCGGGATGGAATGTGATCAAAGTGATCTGGGGCTCTGATTGGGACGAGCTTTGGGAGAACGACCATGATGGTTTACTTCTAAAACGATTCGAAGAAGTTGTAGATGGTGATCTTTTGAAATATGTTGTTGAAGGTGGTGCGTATATCCGGGAACATTTTTATGGGAAATATCCCGATCTTTTAAAACGGGTTGAGCATATTTCTGATGAGAAATTGGCGAAAATGAGATTAGGAGGCCATGACCCCATGAAGATTTATGCAGCTTACAATGAAGCGATGAATTTTAAGGGAAAACCAACTGTGATACTGGCACGCACCATTAAAGGATATGGCCTAGGTGAAGCAGGTGAAGGTCGGAACATCACCCACAATCAGAAAAAACTAAACCAGAGTGAGCTCCTGTATTTTAGGGACAGATTTAATGTTCCACTTTCCGATGTAGAAGCTATAAAGGCGCCATTTTATCGTTATGATAAGGATAGCATAGAATACAAATATTTAAAAGAAAAACGAAATGCGTTGGGCGGCCCGATGCCGATTCGTACAAATAGATCCACCGCATTAAATATCCCAGAAATTTCTATTTTTCAAGAATTACTGGACGGAACCGGTGAAAGAGAAATTTCTACGACAATGGCCTACGTACGCCTTTTAACATTGTTAACAAAAGATAAGTCCATTGGTAAACATATAGTGCCCATCATTCCGGATGAAGCACGTACTTTCGGAATGGATCCACTTTTTCGACAGCTGGGGATTTATTCTCACAAAGGACAGCTCTACGATCCGGTGGACTCAGACCAATTCCTGTATTATAAAGAAATACAAAATGGCCAGATCTTGGAAGAAGGGATAAATGAAGCTGGTGCTATTTCATCCTTTATCGCTGCCGGAGTGAGCTACAGTACACATGGCATCAAAATGATTCCCTTCTATATTTATTATTCTATGTTTGGTTTTCAGCGTGTCTGGGATTTTATCTGGGCTGCCGGTGATATGCGCGCCCGCGGATTTTTACTTGGCGGGACGGCCGGAAGAACCACATTGAACGGTGAAGGACTTCAGCATCAGGATGGACATAGTCATCTTGCTGCCGCTGCAACACCAAACATAAAAGCGTATGACTTGGCCTATTCCTACGAGATTGCAACAGTTGTCCATCGTGGCATGAAAGAAATGTGCCAGGATGATAAAGATGTGATTTATTACCTTACTCTTGAGAATGAAAATTATGTGCACCCCCCCATGCCGGAAGGCGTTGCTGATGATATTATTAAAGGGTTGTATAAAGTCCAATCCACAGAAAAACCAATCATGCGACTGTTTGGAAGTGGACCCATTATGGGGGAAGTTATTGCGGCAGCAGAATTATTAAAAAGTGATTGGGGTATAGAGCCAGGCATCTGGAATGTCACCAGTTTTAGTGAACTTCGCCGGGAGGCAGAGGAAGTGGAAAGATGGAACTTGATCCACCCCGACAAACAACCGAAACGTTCCCACTTGGAAGAGTGCTTGAGCAAACACCGTGTTCCCACGGTTGCTGCATCTGATTATGTAAAAATGGTTTCCGAACAAATCGGGCCCTATGTTCCTGGTCCCTATTATGCATTAGGTACGGATGGATTTGGTCGTAGCGATACCCGAGAAAACCTGCGTCATTTCTTTGAAGTAGACCGCTACTATATTGTTCTGACCGCTATTCGCGCACTGGCGCTGGATGGAAAAATGGACATGTCAAAAGGAGACGATGTCATGAAGAAATATAATATAGACCCAGAAAAACCAAGCCCTATAACGGCTTAGGAAATACCATGATTAAAGAAGTTATATTACCAGATTTAGGAGAAGGCATTGACGGTGCCGAAGTAAGTGAAGTAAGTGTTTCCGTGGGTGATATTGTTGAATCTGATGATACGATATTGGTGTTAGAATCAGACAAGGCATCCAT
This sequence comes from Fidelibacterota bacterium, assembly GCA_018692355.1. Classification (GTDB taxonomy): domain Bacteria; phylum Fidelibacterota; class Marinisomatia; order Marinisomatales; family UBA1611. Next base: position 9,477 of record JABHKE010000110.1, on the reverse strand, counting down.
GGAAATTCCAGCAGATGTCAACGGAAGCATTACCGAAATATTGGTTTCGGCGGGAGACGAATTGAAACCGGGCCACATCCTCATGAAGATTGAATTATCAGGAGACGCACCTAAAGAAAAAGCGCCCGTGGAAGAAAAAATCCAAAAAGAAAAATTACCACCCCGAATCGAAAGAACAGAACCAAAACTTCATTTGGAAGATTTGGGCTCTAGTAATACCGCGTTTGCGTCGCCCGGCGTCCGAAGATTAGCGCGAGAGCTAGGAATCAACCTTCAGGTCATTAAAGGATCTGGACAAAAAAACCGCATCACCAAAAATGATCTGAATAGCTATATCAAGCTGCAGATGGCCATATCATCAGGGAGTATTCCCTCGCAAAAACAGGAGATAGATTTTTCACAGTGGGGCGAAGTTGAAGTCCAGAAGCTTACTCGGATTAATCGCATCACCGGCCAACGACTTCAACAAGCCTGGCAGACCATACCACACGTAACCCAATTTGACAGCGCTGACATTACTGACTTAGATATCTATAGGAAAAAATTAAAAACAAAAGTTGCGGAGCAAGATATAAAAGTAACATTTCTCCCGTTTTTAATGAAGGCCGTAACCATCGTTTTAAAAGAAATGCCCGAGTTTAATAGTTCCCTAGATCACGCAGATCAAAATTTAGTATTGAAAAATTATTATCATTTGGGAATTGCCGTAGACACGCCGTTCGGACTTACTGTTCCGGTGGTGCGAGATGTGGATCAAAAATCAATTATAGATTTATCGTCAGAACTCATGGATTTAAGTTCCCGCGCCCGAGGAAAAAAATTAAAACCCGATGAAATAAGGGGAGGAACATTCACTATTTCTAGTTTGGGCGGTATTGGTGGAACCGGGTTCTCGCCCATTGTAAATCCACCGGAGGTGGCCATTATGGGCGTATCTAGGAGCGCTTGGAAACAGGTATACGATAAAGCAACTGGAGAATTTAAAACACGATTCATAATGCCATTTTCGTTATCATATGATCATCGGGTAATTGATGGTGCATCCGCCGCCACTTTCACATCCAGATTTGCATCGGTCCTTTGTGACCTATCTTATTTTAAAAACTGATCAATGGCAGAACTTAAACATTATGAAATAGCTGTCATTGGAGCTGGTCCCGGTGGATATGCTGCGGCTTTCCGTGCAGCCGACTTAGGCAAACAGGTTTTACTTATTGATCGTGACAATGAATTGGGTGGGGTCTGTCTTAATCGCGGCTGTATTCCATCTAAGGCGTTACTCCATATTTCAAAGGTGATGAGTGAGGCTGAACATTTATCAAAAATGGGCGTCACTTATGGTAAACCGGCAATTGATATTGATCAGGTCCGCGCACATAAAAATAAAATTGTTTCCCAATTAAATGGTGGCATAGCTCAAATGGCGAAAGCACGAAAAGTGGATACAATACAAGGACTGGCCGCATTCAAATCCAATTCAGAATTGAATATAGAAACAGAGGATGGCCACATATCAATCTCTTTTGATAAATGTATCATTGCTGCGGGCTCTACTTCAGCAATGATTCCTGGCGTTCCCAATGATCATCCATCAATACTTACATCAAGGACTGCGCTTGATCTCGTAGATATTCCTGAAAAATTATTGGTAATTGGTGGTGGTGTGATTGGTTTGGAGTTGGGCCAAGTTTATGCGGCATTTGGTTCACGTGTTTCTGTGGTTGAATTTTTACCTACCTTACTTCCCGGCACAGACCCGGACCTGGTAAGGCCACTACAACGAAAATTAAAAAACCAATTCGAATCGATTCTAGTTTCATCGAAAGTGATTTCAGTTGAAGCAAACGATGACGGTACCGTAACTGTGGCAATAGAAAACGACAAGGGAATAAAGAGAGAAAGCTTTAACAAGGTGTTGGTTTCAGTGGGCCGTAAGCCAAATTCGAATTTTTTGAATCTTGATTCAACCGAAATTGAAATGAACGATTTCGGTTTTATTAATGTAGATGTATATCAACGCACATCAATAAAGAATATATTTGCAATCGGTGATATCGCCGGCAATCCCATGTTGGCCCATAAAGCCACCCACGAAGGCAAAGTTGCCGCAGAAGTGGCTTCCGGTCACCCGGCGGCATTTGACGCAAGAGCCATTCCGTCTGTCGTTTATACAGACCCGGAAGTGGCTTGGGCAGGACTCACAGAAATTGAAGCAAAAGAAAAAAACATATCTTATGAATCGGGCGATTTCCCCTGGGCAGCCAGTGGGAAAGCATTGGCCATAGGTGCAAATCGAGGAAAAACAAAAATTTTATTTGATCCAGAAACGAAACAGGTTCTTGGTGTAGGTATTGTTGGCCCCGGCGCAGGTGATTTGATTTCCGAGGGAATGCTGGCCATAGAAATGGGGGCGGACGCTGAAGATATTGGGCTTACAATTCACCCTCACCCATCTCTGAGCGAAACATTAGCCGCCGCCGCTGAAATGTTTTCTGGAACAATCACAGATCTTTACATCCCGAAGAAAAAAAGGCATTAATATGAAAACTCTTTACATAACTCTAGTTTTAATTTTCACTTTTTCTTTTGCACAAGATTCAGTTAGCGGGCAAGCACCCACAGCAACAGTAGGTACTATTAAACCCGCAGAATCGCCTAAAAAGAAATCCATGGAAGAAGCCCTAAAAGATAAAAAAGAAATCCCGGGCCTTTTTACTTTATATCAGGATACCACCAATGGGACATTGTCTATGTTGGTGAATAATGATCAAATTGGAAAAGAATTTATTCATTTTGTTCACGGCTTAAATGGTCAATTAAACACTGGTGTTTTCAAGGGGAGTTATCGCGGTGCCCGAATTCTAAAACTGAACCGATATTTTAATAGAATAGAATTTGAAGTTCAGAATAATGCATTCTGGTTTGATCCAGACAATCCATTGAGTCGGTCTGCAGATGCCAATATCAGCACCGCTATTTTAGCTTCATCTCCCATCGTGGCTGAAAAAGAAGGCAATGTTTTAATTGATATTGATAATATATTTCTTTCTGAAGCTCTTCACCAGATAACGCGAGGGATAATTCCCGGAGGAAAGAATAAGAATCCGTTTAAATTGGGTAAACTTGCAAAAGAAAGAACAAAATATGCCGATATCAATAATTATCCAGAAAACACCGACTTACTTGTACAGTATGTTTATACAAACCCTCTTCCCACTAACTGGGGATCAGATGGTGGCTTAACAGACCCAAGATCTGTAAATGTAAAAATTCAGCATAGTTTTATCCAGATGCCAGAAAATCAGTATCAACCCCGTTTCGAAGATATTCGTGTTGGATATTTTACAACTCAGGTTACAGATATGACTACCCCTGACGATGCAACGCCCTACAGGGATTTAATTCATAGGTGGAACCTTGTGAAGAAAAACCCAGATCAAGGTATCTCTGAACCCATAGATCCGATTGTTTGGTGGATCGAAAACACAACCCCTGTCGAATTTAGGGAAGCAATTCAAGAAGGGGTATTGGCATGGAATAAGGCATTTGAGCAAGCAGGGTTCCACAATGCGGTGCAAGTAAAGATACAACCAGATGATGCGGCGTGGGATGCGGGTGATATTCGTTATAACGTCATCCGGTGGACATCTTCTCCAAGGCCTCCTTTTGGGGGCTATGGGCCCAGTTTTGTCAATCCAAAAACAGGCCAAATTCTCGGAGCGGACATTATGCTGGAATATGTATATTTCACAAATAGAGTAAAATATGAACAGCTTCACCGCACTTTTAATACAGATGCAGAGTTTAAATTGGACCCCATAAATACCTGTCTTGCTGGGGATTATTTACATCAGGGAAATTTATTTGGAATGACGGCTCTAAGCGCAGTAGATGATTTTTCACAACTAGAGCAACATCGGTTAATTTATGAAAGCTTGGTAAAATTAACACTTCATGAAGTGGGGCACACCCTAGGGTTAAACCACAATTTTTATGCTAGCAATCTTCATAGCTTCAAAAATATTCACGATAGGATAATTACAGAACCGGTTGGACTAACATCGTCTGTCATGGATTATGTGCCCGTAAACGTAAACGATAAACCAAAACATCACGGCCAATTTTACTCCACAACACCGGGACCATATGATGTGTGGGCAATCGAATTTGGGTATACCCCACCCCTTGAGAGCCCGCCAGATGAAAAAGAACGTATAGAATTATTATTAAACCAATCTACAAAAAATGAATTGCGTTTTGGCAACGACGCAGACGACATGCGATCACCCGGGATAGGAATTGATCCAAGGATTAATGTGTCTGATATGAGCGCAGATCCGGTAGCATACGCCAAACAAAGGATGGATATTGTACGATCACTTTATCCTGGATTGAAAAAAAGATATGAACGATCTGGTGAATCTTATCATGCTTTTACTGATGCATTTTCTATTTTAAATCGCGAATATAGTAACTCTGCCATGGTGATTTCACGCTATGTTGGTGGTTTATTTATGGACCGTTCTTTGGTGGGTCAAAAAGGTAGCCAAAAACCCTTTAGGCCCGTTCCAAAGGATAAGCAAAAATGGGCCATGACACTTTTAGGAAAATATATATTTGCACCCAATGCATTTGAAATTCCAGAAGGAATTATGGAGCATCTACAGTGGGAGCGTCGTGGATTTAGCGGTACGCGGGATCCAAAACTCCTTGATATGTACCTAAATACCCAAAAAGGCATTCTAAACCATTTTTTCCATGTAAATGTTTTAAAAAGAATTTCGGACACGGAATTGTATGGAAATGGTTATGGCCTGAATGAAATGATGTTAGACTTGACAACAATATGTTTTTCTGCTGATGCAGGCACAAGCGTTAATGCTGTTCGCAGGAATTTGCAGATAGAGTACACAGAGCGGTTAATCCGTATAGTTCAAAACAAAGGAAAAGTTAAGTACGGTAATTTGGCCGTTGCTGCTGCTTTTGAAAATCTGAATAAGGTAAAAAAATATACATTAAAATCCTACGGGATGAATGAGGCAACCAAGGCCCATAGAAAGTATTTAACCTATCGGATCAATAAGGAATTGGAAAAATATTAAATCGTGAAAAGGATATATTTTGAAACACATAAACACACTATTGATAATCTGTTTAATAACGGGTTGTACAAATATGGCAAATAAACACCTAGACAAACACCCTCTTGATAAATCAGAAATTCGAAAATTGACACTGGATAACGGCGTCAAAGTTTACCTTCTTTCAAATCCGGATTTTAATGTATCAGCAGCATCCATGGTTGTGGAGGTGGGCTCATTGGAAAATCCGGATAATCGTGAAGGACTTGCTCATTTTCTCGAACACATGCTCTTTCTTGGTACAAAAAAATATCCAGACGTAGATGAATATTCTACATATCTCAAAACTTTTGGCGGTTACTCGAACGCCTATACCGCTAGCGATCATACTAATTATCAACTGCAGGTACTGCCAGATGGGTTTGAGGGCGCATTAGATCGGTTTGCTCAATTTTTTATCAGCCCACTTTTCACAGCAGAGTACACAGCCAGAGAAGTGAATGCAGTAAATTCAGAACATCAGAAAAACATCATGAATGATAATTGGCGTCAGTATCGAGTCACAAGCCAATTTGTGAAAAAGGGGCACCCCTCAAGAAAATTCTCTACTGGAAGCCTTGAAACATTAGGAGATATTACCAGAGAAGAATTGATTACGTTTTATAATAATCAATACAGCGCAAACCGAATGGGCTTGGCTTTATTGAGCACGCACTCTTTGGATGAAATGGAAGTATGGACCCGCCAGTATTTTTCTGATGTAAAGAACCACAATCTCGAAAGAACAAAACATGATCCAATCGTGTTTGAAAAGAAAGAAACATTCAGGCTGGTTCAAATTGATCCCGTAAAAGATCTTCGTGATTTGGAAATCAGTTTTGCTATTCCCAGCACACGCCACATGTATGAAAGTAAACCGGGAAGGCAACTTGGTTTCATTTTAGGACACGAGGGAAAAGGTAGTCTACTATCTTATTTAAAAGACAAAGGCTGGGCACAAACCCTTTCTGCGGGTGCCCGCCCAGAAACAAAAGAATACGGCACGGCCACTATTCGAATAGGGCTTACACCAAAAGGCCAAAAAGACTACAAGGAGATTGTATTAGCGACTTTAGATTATATCGAGCTTATGAAAGAATCGGGTCACCAATCTCATGTATATGATGAATTGAAAACCATGGCGGAATTAGAAGAAACATATGGTAGTAAAGGTGAGGGTATGTGGCGCGCCACCCAGTTGGCAAATGAAACCATGATGTACCCATTGGAAGATGCGGGCCGTATCAACTTTATCTTTAAAGATAATTCTAAGGACACTTTTGAGGGTTTATTAACACACCTTACGCCGGATAATATGTTGGTGGTTTTGACAGCAAAAGGAGTTGAAACAGATAAAAAGGAGCACCATTACCAGGCCCCTTATTCCTACACAGAAAATACTGAATTCTACCAAGCGCTCACGTCCCCATCTCCTCGAGCAGAGTTCATGATAGCCGAAGTAAACCCATTTATTCCAGAATCAGCATCTGTGCCCAACCGGGAAATAAAAGAAGACATTTTGCCTGTCTCGCTAATAAATAGTGGTGGCGCTAATCTTTATTTTGGTGTCGATCATGAATTTTTGCGCCCCAAAGGCGTCATAAGCTTTAAGGTCCTCTTTCCCGAGGATGTAATGACGTTAAAACACCGTGTTTATTTAAAACTTTACTCAGCCTGCGTGAATGAATCATTGAATGAATTGGGTTATCCCGCCAAACAAGCAGGGCTGAATTATTCATTCCGAGAAGGGTATGAAGGAATTTTTCTGAACGTAAGCGGTTATTCAGAATCTGCCATGACGCTCTACGAAATGATCCTGGATCACATGGTTGATTTTTCGATTACCGAAGATCAGTTTAACGGAATAAAAGATAGAGTTGTCCGTGATTATCAGAATTTTTCACTCTCGGATGCGCATCAGCAAACCCGTGAAAAAGGAGCTGACATTTTTAATCATGTAAAATATAGCTGGGAAGAGAGTTTGCCAGTAGCGCAAGAAGCGACTCTGTCAGATATTCATGATTATGGAAATAGTTTGTATGAAAAAACATTTGTGGAGGGTCTTGTTTATGGTGATTTCAAAGAGTCTGATGCCCGACGTGCCTTACGCATTTTCAATGAAAAATCTAACACGACAGATATTAAACGGACGGATGCATTTGATTTAAAATTTTTGGATCAATCTAAATCTGAAGAAATACAATATATCGGAAAATTATCTGTCAATAATTCTTGTTTTTATCGTGAATATGTTTTGGGGAATGACACCCCGGAAATGAGGGCAACAGCTTTGGTTATTGGCCAGGCGCTTCAACAACCTTTCTTTACAGAAATGAGGACTAACCAGCAATTGGGATATATTGTTTGGTCCTATACTCGAAGCCGCGATGAAACATATTATTTAAGTTTTGTTATTCAATCTGGGGCCTTTACTGCAGACGATGTTAACCAGCGAGCCGATGATTTTATTGCATCAACCCCAGAATTACTTACAGCCATGGATGATGAAACATTCCAGCAATTAAAAGAGTCTGCGATTGAAAAGTTAGAGAAAAAACCAATGAGCATCAGTGAAAGAGCTAATAAACTCCAAACGTTTATTTTTGAACATGACGCAGATTTCCAAAGAGATCAAAAAACAATCGCAGCCCTTGAAACACTTCAACAGTCATCTACGGTTGAGCTTTTATCAAAGACTCTCGGAACCGATACTCGAAGAATGGTGAATTTTCTGATGTTTGCAGAACAACATGAAAATACAACGGGCGCCAAAGGCACATTCAATAAATTAAAAACCTGGAAAGCATCCAGATCATATAAATAAGAGAGACCGTGCCTAAGGATGTCATTCTTATTGCAGCAGTGACAATTGATGGATTAATTGCCCGGCACCATCGCGAAGTAACGACCTGGTCCAAAGATCTTCCTTTGTTCAAAGAGCAGACTTTGGGATTCCATGTGATAATGGGTTCTAATACCCATGACACGCTTTCGGCAGAATTAGAGGATCGCCACACAATTGTAGTTCACCGGAATGACGACCCAGAATCCATTCTGGATGCTATTCCGGGAGATCGTTGCTACATTATTGGCGGTGGAAAAACCTATGCTCGCTTTGCTCCGTTTCTAACTCATCTATATATCACGCCCCATCCATTAATTTTTGGCAAAGGCGTTCCTTTGTTTGATGGGGGAGTTCCGGACCTTGAACTTGTATTTCAACAAATGGTTTCTGTGGATGAAAAGGGCGGTATATTCCAATACCAGTACAAGGTAAAGAAATCCTAAAAAAATATCTGATATATATATTTATTCTTTCAACTGCATTTTCGTTGGAAGTATATAGCGGTGGAAAACTCTCTCCTAACCAAGCCGCTATGGATGTGACTCATTATGACATTCGTTTAAAAGTGGATCCTTATAAAAAGACCATTGGCGGCACAGTCAATATTACATTTGTGTTGATAAGTAAAACCGATATGATTGAGATCGATTTATTAGACCAGTTCAATGTTTCGGGTGCCGCTATCAACGGCATGAATCTTTCCTTTGTTCATAAAGGGCATAAAATTCTGATTCACAATCCCGGCTTAGATATTTTTAAAACCCATATCCTAGAGATTAAATATTCCGGGCAGCCTCCCATTGCCAAAAGGCCACCTTGGGATGGTGGTTTCACCTGGGAGAAGAGCAAAGACGGACATCCTTGGATTTCTGTATCATGCCAGGCAAACGGTGCTTACATTTGGTATCCTTGTAAGGAACACCCTAGTGATAAACCGAGTGGGGTGGATATTTCAATTACGGTTCCAGACCCTCTGTTTGTCGCATCTAATGGCTTACTACAATCAACTTATAAGGAAGGTGATAAATGGACCACCTGGCATTGGCGGACAGAATACCCCATCAGTACTTACAATGTGAACTTTACCGCTGGATATTTTGAAGCTGTTGAAAAAACCGCCTACATATTAGATAAGCCCTTAAAATTGGCATATTATGTTTTACCTGAAAAACGGAATGGGGCAAATGAGTTACTTAATGATGCAGAAGAATACCTAAATTTTTATGCACGAAATTTTGGGCAATACCCATGGATGAAAGAAAAATTTGGTTTGGTACATACACCATACTGGGGCATGGAGCACCAAACTATCAATGCCTATGGAAACGATTATAAAAAAACAAAACTAGGATATGATTTTCTCATGTTTCATGAAATGGGGCATGAGTGGTGGGGAAACTATTTAAGCGTAGCAGACTGGGCTGACTTTTGGATTCATGAGGGGTTTGATACTTATGCAGAGGCTCTTTTTGTAGAGGAAAAATATGGAGAAGCCGCTGCAAAAACTTTTGT
>JABHKE010000085.1 GCA_018692355.1 Fidelibacterota bacterium | reverse complement strand
GGCGTCAAGATCCAAAGTAAACAGCTTAACCAACCGTCTAAATTTCTTCTCAGAAATATGGGAACGCCTAACATACTTGTTTCTCATTGTCATATAAGAACTTACAGCCTTTTGTCTTATGCGTTCTAGTCATGACCCAAATTAAATTATTGATTTCCGACGTGGATGGTGTCTGGACAGATGGAACATTCTATAAAGGTTCGGACGGGATGGAATTTAAGCGGTTTACTGTTTTGGATGGCGTGGGTATTGCCATGGCCCGTGCGGCTGATTTAAAGATTGCCCTTATTTCAGGGAGATATTCTCCTGCTACAGAACATCGGGCTAAAGAATTGAAGATTGAAGATGTTTATAATGGTTCCTTGAATAAACTTCCCGCTTATGAAGCATTAAAAGAAAAATACAATCTTGATGATTCTGAAATTGCTTATATCGGTGACGATCTTATTGATATTCCTGTTATGGAAAAAGTAGGCGTCCCCATTGCAGTTGCCAATGCAGCACCTGAAGTAAAGGCCATCATTAAATACACCACCAAGATTTCGGGCGGATATGGTGCTTTCCGTGAAGCAGTGGCTTGGATTATTGAAGAAAAAGGAGAAACAGACATGGTAATGCAAAGAATGAAAGAGAAGGTTTTAAATAGTCAAGAATAATGGATAGAGAAATAAGAACAATTTTTAAATATATAACTGGTGGTAATTATAGTTTATCATCTACAGCATTACCAATTTATAGAAATAATAAACTGATTTAGGTCCATGCGACTGTTTTTATTTATTTTACTGATTCTTGTTTCATCCTGCGCCCGTGAGCCTATTTTAGAGATGCCATCTCGTGATGGGATGCCCGATCAGGAAAGTTGGGGTGTGACCATTGTTTTGACTAGTGAAGGTTTAATCCGGGCTAAAGTTCGTTCGGGCCATTTAGAAAAATATAATGAAAAAAAATTTGTTCTACTAGATAGCAGTGTCATGGTAGATTTTTTTAATGAAAAGGAACAACACACATCTGTTCTTACATCAAAAACTGCAGAAGTTGACCAAGCATCCAACGATATGAAGGCAATGGGGAATGTGATTGCTGTATCGGATAGTGGAATCACGCTTTATTCTGAAACATTAACTTGGAATTCCAAAGATGAGAAACTTCATACAAAAGATAATATTATGATTACCACTTTGGAAAAAGACACTTTGTATGGAGTAGGATTTGAGTCGGACTCGGATATGAAGAATTGGAAAATATTGAGCCCGTCCGGTGTAACAGGCAGGGAATTGGAATGAGGGATCGTCATAATACTTTGAGCACAAAAGGGCTGTACAAGCAATACGGTAAACGTATGGTGGTTCGAGATGTAGATGTGTCTGTAGATCGTGGCGAAATTGTAGGATTGTTGGGGCCAAATGGTGCAGGAAAAACCACAACATTCTATATGATTACTGGCATGATTAAACCAAGCAAAGGATATGTATTTTTGGATAAAACAGATATTACCCAAAAAGCCATGTACAAACGAGCAAGGAAAGGAATTGGCTATTTAGCACAAGAGCCATCTATTTTTGGTAAACTTTCAGTAGAAGATAATTTGTTATTAGTTTTAGAAATGATAGAAGGTCTTTCTAAAAATGATCAATTAGAAAAAAAGAATCGTTTATTAGAAGATTTATCCGTATCTCATTTGGCAAAAAGTAAAGGAAGTACATTGTCTGGCGGTGAACGACGTAGAGTAGAGATTGCCCGTAGTTTGTGCATGGACCCCGACTTTATTTTATTGGATGAACCTTTTGCAGGTGTTGACCCAATTGCCGTAGAAGAAATTCAAGGAATTGTTCACTCCTTAAAAGAAAAAGGGATTGGTGTATTAATAACAGACCACAATGTGCGGGAAACACTTTCAATAACAGATCGCTCCTATCTATTATTTGACGGACAAATATTAAAGTCTGGCACATCTGAATCTCTCGCAAATGACGAAGAAGCTAGGCGGCTTTACCTTGGAGAAAAATTTAGGCTAAACTAATGGCAACATCCTTAAGACAACTCCAAACTCAAAAACAAAAACTTGCCCCAAGACAAGTTCTGCAGGCTCGCTTACTCCAGTTGAATACGGTGAATCTTGAACAGGCAATTCTTTCAGAATTGGAACAAAACCCATTATTAGAACAAGTTGAACCGGAAGAGTTGCAGGAGGAGGAGGTCAAGGAAGAAACAGCTGTTGATGATATGGATGTTTCGCTGGAAGACATGTACAGCGATGAATCTACCTATTATTTTTCTGAAGAAAAAAAGGACATGCCGCTCCCAGATAGGCACACACTGATTGAAAATATGATAGATCAGCTACAGGATACAAAAATGGATGAGCATGAGCGGGAGATTGCTGAAGAAATCTTATGGAATACAAATGAGCGTGGCTACCTGGATACGGATTTGATCCTAATTGCGGATAGGTATGAATTACTGGAAGAAGAAATAATGCCCATTCTTCATAAAATTCAACGATTGGAGCCTAAAGGGATTGGATCTAGAAATTTGGAAGAATGTCTCATGATTCAACTAGAGGATGAGGAAGGATCTTTATCACATCGAATCATTCATAAGTGTTTTGATGATTTTATGCATAAACGCTATGACAAGATTCGTGATCGATTGGATTGTTCAGAAGAAGAATTGCACGATGCCGTGGAGCACATTTCTCATTTGAATCCTCGCCCCGGTGAAGGATATAGTGATAAGTTTCAAACGGTTATTCCGGATGTGATCATTCGGGAAGATGGGGATGATTGGGTCATTACAACTAACGATGGTGGTCTTCCAGAATTGCGAATCAGTCAGGCGTATGAAGATAATTTGGAGAATGGTAGTTTCAATAGTGAAGCAAAGAAATTTATCAAACAAAAAATGGATTCAGCAAATTGGTTCATTGAAGCGGTCCATCAGAGGCGGATTACCATGGTGAATGTGATGCGGTCCATCATTTTATTTCAACCGGAATGGTTTGCAGGAAATATGGATTTTCTTCGTCCTTTAAAACTTCAGGATGTGGCGGATAAGATCAAGATGGATATTTCTACCATTAGTCGCTCTACAAGGGGGAAATTTGTTGATACACCCTACGGTATTTTTGAACTGAAACATTATTTTACTGATTCCATTGAATTAAGTGACGGGCGCATTTTGGGAACATTTATAATAAAACGTGCTTTAAAAAAAATCATTCAAGATGAAGACAAACATAAACCATTGAGTGATGATTTTCTGGTTGTTGAATTAGCCAAAGATGGTTACACATTAGCCAGGAGAACTGTAGCAAAATATCGGGATCAAATGGACTATCCCGTGGCAAGACTAAGAAAACAAATATAAAGGAGTAGTTATGGCAACGCGACGTGTAATGTTTGGGGATCAGGAAGTTGAGATCCCTGAATTTAATTTTAAAATAATACCACTTTTGGTAGCAGCATTGGCAATCTGGTTATTTACTGGTGTGTACATGGTGGGCCCGGATGAAGTGGGGGTTGTCCGAACATTCGGTGAATATACTCGGGTGGCTCAATCTGGATTGAATTACCATTTTCCTTATCCAATCGAGCAGGTGAATACGCCAGCAGTTACAGAAGTAAAACGTGTTGAAATTGGGTTTCGCACACTAAGTAATGGTCAATACCGTACGGTGGAAAAAGAAAGCCTCATGCTCACTGGTGATGAAAATATTGTTGATGCTGAAATGATTGTTCAGTACAAGATTAAAGATCCGGTGGCCTACTTATTTAAGATTGTGGAGCCGGAATTGACTGTTCGGGAAGCGGCAGAAGCTAGTTTGCGCACAGTCGTTGGTCGGAACAAGATTGATGAAACATTAACCACTGGAAAATTCCAGATTCAAGAAGGGACTAAAAACCAACTGCAATTGATTTTAGACAAATATGAATCAGGAATCCATGTGGTGGCTGTACAGTTACAAGATGTGTCTCCACCAAAAGAAGTGATTGGTGCATTTAAAGATGTTGCCTCTGCAAAGGAAGACAAGAATCGGATGGTGAACCAGGCAGAAGGTTATCGGAATGATATTATACCTAAAGCTCGCGGTGAAGCAGAAGCCATGATTCGTGATGCTGAAGGGTTTAGAGAATCTCGCATTAAACGTTCAGAAGGTGATGCTGCAAAATTCACAACCATTTTGAAAGAATACAGAAAAGCAAAAAGTATTACTCAAAAACGATTGTATTTAGAAACCATGGAAAAGGTGTTACCCGGTATTGAAAAAATAATTATTCCAGATAAAGATAGTGGAAATATGTTAAACCTATTGAATCTGAATCCTGGAAAAGGAGGGGAAAAATAATGAAACGATTTTCTATTGCGATATTTTCGCTCGTTATATTATTCGTTTTATCCACTATCATTGTGGTAGATGAGACAGAACAAGTTGTCATTCTTCAATTTGGTAAACCAGTCCAAACTATCACCGACCCCGGATTAAACTTCAAATTCCCGGCACCAATTCAGGTCTCGAATTCTTTTGATAAACGATTATTAGAGTACGATGTTCCTCCGGAAGAAATATTGAGCAGAGACAAAAAATCACTTATTATTGATAATTATGTCCGCTGGCGGATTGTGGATCCTTTACTATTTCTCCAAACGGTAAGAGCGATACCAACAGCCAAAACACGATTAGATGATATTGTCTATTCTGAACTACGTCAGGAATTGGGAAACCATGATATGGCTGAGATCATTACTGAAACACGTGAACTCATTATGGAGAAGGTTACCATAGCCAGTAATGAAGAAACGAGTAAGTACGGAATAGAAGTGATTGATGTGAGGATTCGTCGGGTAGATTTACCTCAGCAGAATGAAGCATCTATTTATGCGCGAATGGAAGCGGAACGGAAACGCCAAGCGAACAAATTCCGGTCAGAGGGAGAAGAAGAAGCCCAAAAGATTCGTGCGGCAACAGATCGCGATAAGACGATAATTCTTGCGGAAGCCTATAAAACTGCACAACAAATTCGTGGAGAGGGTGAAGCTGAAGCATTGGATATTTATGCAGAATCTTTTTCAAAAGATCCGGATTTTTATGAGTTCTTACGAACGCTTGAAACCTATGAAAAAGTGATTGATAAAAAAACCACACTGGTTTTACCCGGCGATTCAAAATTATTCAAGGCATTAACCCAGTAAAGAGGATGAGTTTACCTTTCGAAGGTTTAAACCTTCGAAAGGTAAACTTTTAAAAATGAAAATAGATATCAGATCAACCACCATTATAGGTGTTCGACATAAGAAAAAAGTGGCCATGGCCGGTGACGGACAAGTCACATTCGGGGATATGGCTTTTAAACAAAAAGCAGTCAAGGTAAGAGAGTTTGAAACGGCGAAAGGTGGTGTGCTTGGCGGGTTTGCTGGTGCTGCTGCCGATGCGCTCACTCTCTTTGAAAAGTTTGAACAAAAATTGGATCAATACGAAGGTGATATGAAACGGGCTATCGTAGAATTGGCAAAAGAATGGCGAACAGATAAAATCTTGCGTCATCTTGATGCAATGCTTGTTGTTATGGATAAAAAACACAGTTTTATTATAGCCGGTGACGGAAATGTGATTGAACCAGATGGGGCTGTTGTTGCCATCGGTTCCGGAGGTGGCTTTGCTCAATCTGCGGCGTTGGCATTTTTGAAATCGACAAAGTATTCTGCAAAACAAATTGCAGAAGAATCACTGAAAATTGCTGCTGATCTTTGTATTTATACAAACGATACTATTACCGTTTTGGAGATTCCATGAAACCATTAACACCTCGGCAAATTGTAAAGAAATTGGATCGGTATATTGTTAGCCAAAAGAATGCAAAAAAAGCAGTAGCTATTGCGCTTAGAAATCGGTGGCGACGACAGCAAGTAGAAGGAAAACTACGGGATGAAATCATGCCCAATAATATTATCATGATCGGTCCAACAGGTGTCGGAAAAACAGAGATCGCCAGACGGCTCGCTTCCCTTTCCAATGCTCCCTTTATAAAGGTGGAAGCCAGCAAATTCACGGAAGTAGGATACGTTGGCAGAGATGTGGAATCCATGATCCGGGACTTAATGGATACAGCCGTGACTATGGTGGGACGGGAAAAAGAAGATGAAGTGATTGAAATGGCTGAACTACTT
>JABHKE010000194.1 GCA_018692355.1 Fidelibacterota bacterium | reverse complement strand
GTAGACAATACTTGGATATGTCATTGCTTGAAAAAAGAAAAGAAACCAAAATCGTAAATCAGCCTGCTGTAAAAATAAAAATCGCAGGCGGAAAAACTGTGACCTTTTGATTCATTTTACAGAACTTTTTGGACTTGACCGATTATGCTACTTCCATTGAATATCAATATGATGATACAAAAGATGATTACAAGGTAACTGTGGCTTAATACTGCTAACAAGTCACTCAAGCGGGACTAAAAACATTTGGCTGGGGTTTTCATTTTAGCCAACTATTACTCGCCATTTAACGTGGCGTTATATGGAAAATACGATGAAATCTTTGTCAATTATTGCCGAAATGATACCTAAAAATAATCCTAGATTCTTTATTAGGAGAATAACATCTTTGTTGATCACATTTTATATGAGCTATCTTTTTTTCCATTTCGTTGTTCTTAATGAGTTCACAATTAATAACACGCTAGTGATAGTCGTTAATATATGGGCTGGACACATCTTCCTCAATATTTCTACTCTAGGCGTAATGAAAAATAGGACTTTTGGTGATTTACTTGTTAAAGTCGAATATCAAGGCTTTAGACGCAATATAGATCAAATATACCAGATTGCGATGCGTTCAATTATTACAGCAACACTGTTTTATATTGTTGCATTTTGTAATTACCTAGCTGGATTTTCACTTTACGCAATGATAACTAGTTTAATATTAGCAATAGTACTTAACTGCCATAACATCACAATCAATCATACCAAGTTATCAGTTATTGATTGGGTTACAGGAACCCTTGCCCTAAAAAGTCAAAAAAATGGTTTTGGTCACGTACTCTCAAAGTTTTCCAGGAAAGCCAATTAAGATAGAACATTCAACAGCAGGCTGAAATTTGCTTCGCTTCACCTTTTAGCCTGCTACTACTTAGCTCCCTTATTGGGGCGTTTGGCAATCACTCACATAGGAATAATTTATGATAGATTTTAAAAATTTGCCTTTTATCTCCTTTGGAGCCATTTGCCAAGTTCTGTAATTTTCAAGCCTAAAACTTAGGATAATCATGGCAGGACATAGTAAGTGGGCCAACATCAAACACCGAAAAGGTGCTCAAGACGCCAAGCGCGGAAAAATATTCACTAAGATCATTAAAGAAATCACTGTGGCAGCTCGATTGGGAGGCGGTGATGTTGATGCAAACCCACGGTTGCGAAAAGCAGTCTCAAACGGAAAATCCAATAATCTTCCTATAGATAATATAACACGTGCCATAAAAAAAGGGACAGGTGAACTGGAAGGTGTTTCATATGAAGAAGTGACTTACGAAGGGTATGGTCCCGGTGGTGTGGCTATCATGATGGATATTATTACGGATAACAAGAACCGAACTGTGGCAGAAATTCGACACTTACTTTCAAAATATGGAGGAAATTTGGGTGAGAATGGGAGTGTCGCATGGGTTTTTGATAAAAAAGGCCAAATTATTATCAATAGTAGTTCCGGGGACGAGAATGTGATTTTAGAAGCAGCTCTCGAAGCAGGTGCTGATGATTTTGAAGCTGCTGATGATTTTTTTACTATCACAACGGATCCAGTATCTCTTATGGATGTGAGAGATGCGTTAGAAAACTCTGGATACGAGATCAGATCAGCAGAGATAGAAATGGTGCCGAAAACACTGCAAAAATTAGAAGGGAAAGAAGCTCAGTCTGCTCTTAAACTCATGGATGCTTTAGAAGATAATGATGATATCAGTAAACTCTTTTCCAATTTTGATGTGGATGAAAAAACGCTTCTCCAGGATTGATTCATGCGTGTTTTAGGTGTGGATCCGGGGTTGGGCATTACAGGATTTAGTATTATGGATACAAAACGGAATCAAACACATCTTTCCGCCTATGGCACAATAAAGCCCAAGCCCAAAGATAGTTTACCAAAAAGATTAAATTATTTATTTGAAGAAATGAACAAAATACTGGATCAATTTTCTCCTGATGTGATGGCCATTGAAGATGCATTTTACAGCAAGAATGTTAAATCAGCTATGACCCTAGGACAGGCCCGCGGTTCTTTGATTTTAGCTGCTGCCCAGGCAGATATTTCTGTCTATGAATTTGCACCCAGAAAAGTAAAAATGTCAGTTTGTGGTAATGGTGCAGCATCTAAGGAACAAGTATCCTATATGGTCACCCAAATTTTAAAATTAAAAGAACCCCCGAAACCGATGGATGTGTCAGATGCCATGGCAGTGGGACTTTGTTATATCAACCAGGCTAAATTCATATGATTGATCAATTAAAAGGAATTGTAGAACATAAAACACTCACCTATGCAGTGCTATTTGTGAACGGTGTTGGCTATAAATTAACTATGTCCATCAACGGCTTGGAATCACTTCCATCAAAAGGAAAAGAAGCACATATATTGACATATCTTCATGTTAGGGAAGATATATTAAATTTATTTGGTTTTGCAGATGAAAAAGAACGCAATGTATTTCACTTATTGATTTCAATCAGTGGAATCGGGCCCAAACTGGCATTAACGATATTGTCCGGTATTGAACCATCCAGATTGAAAGACCGTGTTATTGCAGGTGATGTAGTTGCATTGACATCTGTTCCTGGTGTTGGAGCCAAAACGGCCAAACGAATCATTGTAGAACTGAAAGAAAAATTCATGAAAACGAGTGATGATTCACTGGGTTTTGAAGAGGGAGGAGAATCTGTATCACAATTATTTAGAGATGTGGTGAATGCTCTCATTTCATTGGGATATAAGCCTAACCATGCGAAAAAAGTATGCGCAGATTTGGAGAAAAATGGCGAATTATCCGGGGAACTGGAATCCGTCATTAAAAAAGCACTCAAACAACTCATGTCTTAAGCAATTGCAACAAAAGTAACAGGCACGAAGAATACTTAAAAATAAATTTTGGATTGAAAGATAATCATGCAGGAGAAAAATACACCTTTATTAGATCGACACATTGAACTGGGTGGGAATATGGTCACTTTTGGTGGCTATTTGCTTCCAACACATTATTCAGGCATTAACGTGGAACATTTGACTGTTCGATCAAAGGCGGGGTTATTTGATGTGAGCCATATGGGAGAATTCATTATTTCCGGTTCTGATGCTGAATCATTCCTGCAAAAAGTAACTGTGAATGATGTGGCTTCTCTTTCAGTTGGACAAGCGCAATATTCTGCTATGTGTTATGCAAATGGTGGAATTATTGATGACATTCTAGTTTATAAAAAGAAAAATGAATTTATGCTTGTAGTTAATGCTGCTAATAATGAAAAAGATCTAGATTGGCTGAACTCGCATGCTAAGGGAGATATAAGAATTGAAAATATGAGTGATGACATTGGTCTCGTTGCAATACAAGGTCCTAGATCTCGGAATATTCTTCAAACATTGACAGATTCCAACTTAACCAATATCCAATTTTATCATTTTGTAGAGGGTCGTTTGAATGGAAAGAAAGCCATTATTTCTCGGACTGGATATACTGGTGAACTTGGATTTGAAATATATGCAAATTCGGATGATATCGGTGAAATTTGGGATGCTATCATGAAAGCAGGGCAAGATAAAGGATTGGAACCTGCTGGATTGGGGTGTCGGGACACACTTAGAATGGAAATGAAGCTTGCATTGTATGGAAATGATATTGATGATACAACGAATCCCATTGAAGCAGGATTGGGGTGGATCACCAGATTAGGAAAAACTGACTTCATGGGTAAAAAGGCCTTACTGGAAGCAAAACCCAATGTAACACGTCGATTGGTTTGTCTCGAAATGACAGAACGAGCAATCCCTCGTCAAGGTTGCCCAATCTTGATGAATGATGAAAGTGTGGGAATTATAACCAGTGGGACCATGAGCCCATCACTTGAAATTGGGATTGGTATCGGGTATGTAAATAGGCCTTTCGATAAATCTGGAACAGAATTGCTTGTTGATATTCGGGGAAGAATGAAATCAGCAGTTGTGGTTAAACCGCCATTTTATAAGAATGGATCTTTGATGGATTAAAGTTCCACGACTATCTTTGGTAGTGGATTCATAAATTTAGATTACACAATCGTAATGGTAAAACAGTTAATCCTCACTATTATTGGTCCCACAGCCAGTGGAAAAACATCCTTAACCATTGAGTTAGCAAAGCGTACCGATGGTGAGATCATAGGCTTGGACTCCCGGCAGATCTACGAAGGGATGCACATTGGTACTGCGCAACCCACAGATGATGAGATAGATGGAATCCCCCATCATTTATTTGGATTCAGGAATCCAGCTAAACCCATCTCATCTGGTGAATATGCCAAAATGGTGAAAGAGAAGGTTGTTGAGATTCGTGGTTTTGGTAAAACTCCTATTATTTGCGGTGGCGCCGGGCTTTATTATCGTGCATTGAAAACAGGAATCTTTGAAGGTAGTGTTTCGGATTTACCAACCCGTGATCGGTTAGATCAGGCTTACGAAGATGACCCTGTAGCACTCTTGGATTTGCTGAGATCCATTGACCCTGAATATGCAGAGATTGTTCATATAAACAACAAGAAACGACTCATGCGTGCTTTAGAGATATATGAAACAACAGGGAAGACGCCTACGGAGCATTTTAAAGATCAAAAGAAGCATCCGGTTGAAACAATGAACCTTTTTACCGTTTTATTAAATTGGGATAGAAAAATAATTATCCAACGGATTGAACAGAGGACTGATGAAATGTTGGAAAATGGATGGGTAGAAGAGGTACAAGAATTATTAATAAAACAATCTGATTCCAAAAAGGTTTATCCTGCGTTGAATTCTATTGGGTATCGGCAGATACAGACTTATTTAAACAATGAAATGACTTATGATGAAATGAGAAATGATATTGTCATCCGTACTCGCCAATTCGCACGACGACAGGTCCAATGGTTTAAAAAAGAGAAAATTGATTTAATTGTTGAAATGGATCATCTGAATCAGGAGACAACTCCCGATGTTATTTTTGATCTAATTTCTGGAAATTAATATAGGTGCACAACTGGATAATCCCAAAACAGTGATTGCCTTAAGGAAATTTCGCCTGGAAATATGACCGCTATCCGAGAGCATTATTCTATTTTATTAGTGAATGTTTCATTGATCCGGATGAATTAAAACTCATTTAGGGATTCTATTCAAGTTTTATCCATCAAAAGACTGATAATTTATAATTGATTTAAATGTTCTCAATCATTACTTACTATTGTAAATTTCCGAGCTATACAACCCTTTAAATTGGTCCAGAGAGGCCGATAAGGGCAGGGTAAGACCTCCGCGCGAGTTATTAATAACCTCTGTCCGGAGGTTTTTTTTTGGAAAAAATGGAGATTGAATGAGTAACAAAATTTTAATGGATTCAGATTCAATCGGTCGTTCAATCACTCGGTTGAGTTATGAAATCCTTGAGAAAAACTCTAATTCCCAAGATATTGTATTAATTGGGATTCATAATCGTGGCGTTCCCTTGGCTGCACGAATTCAAAAAAAGATTTGTGATATTAGCGATATTCCCTTAAACCAGGGATCGTTGGATATCACATTTCATAGAGATGATTATAGAGAGCGATTGGTGATTCCTCAAGTAAAAGGGACCGATATCTCCTTTTCATTAGATGGAAAAACTGTCATTTTAGTCGATGATGTGCTTTATACCGGGAGAACGATACGAGCGGCAATGGATGAATTGAATTCTTTTGGACGTGCTGCCAAAGTTCAATTGGCAGTGCTGGTTGACAGGGGACACCGTGAATTGCCAATCAAGGCAGATTATGTTGGCAAAAACATCCCAACTCATGAAGGGGAACACGTAAATGTGACTTTAACCGAAACGGATGAGGTAGACAGTGTTTACTTGATAAGGAGTGCGGGATAATGCTGCAGCAAAGACATTTACTCGGGCTGGAAGGATATCCCAGCGAAGATATTCAAACCATTATTGATACTGGATTCAAATTCCGTGAAGTTCTGGATCGACCAATTAAAAAAGTGCCGTCGCTTCAAGGTGTAACAATTGTAAACCTGTTTTTTGAAAATTCCACTCGAACACGAATTAGTTTTGAACTAGCCCAAAAACGATTGAGTGCTGATACGGTGAATTTTTCCGCATCTTCCAGTAGTTTGAAAAAGGGAGAGAGTTTTAAAGATACCGCACAAAATATTGAAGCCATGAAGATCGATGCCGTGGTCATGCGCCATCCAACTCCTGGAGCACCAAAACACTTAACAGAATTTATTGATGCAGTCATTATCAATGCGGGAGATGGGACCCACGAACATCCGACACAAGCCATCCTTGATATGATGAGTCTTCATGAAAAATTCGGAAAACTAAAAGGGCTCAAAGTTGGAATTATAGGTGACATTTCCCATAGTCGTGTGGCACTGAGTAATATTCATGGGCTTCTTATCATGGGAGCTGATGTCACATTGTGTGGTCCACCAAACCTTATACCGCCTTTTATAAAGGATTTAGGGGTAAAAATTAATTATAATGTGGACGAAGTCATTGAATGGGCGGACGCACTCAATATACTTCGGATCCAAAGAGAAAGAATGGGATTGGGACTTGTTCCATCTGTTCGAGAGTACCGAGCTATGTTTGGGATTACGCAGGAAAGACTAGATACGCATCAAAAAGAGATAGTTATCATGCACCCGGGTCCTATGAATCGTGGCGTTGAAATTGATGGGACGGTCGCTGATGGAGATCAGGCCATCATTTTAGATCAAGTATTAAACGGAGTCGCTTCACGAATGGCGATCCTGTTCCTGCTTTGCGGCGGAAAATCCAGTGAGGAAGATGAATCATGAAAATTGAAAAGATGGCCAAAAACCTTATCCTGAAGAATGGAACAATAATGGATCCATTTCATGGAAAAACTATTTCTGGGGATATATGGTTAAAAGACGGAAAGATCGCTGGTGTTGGAAAGGTAGATGCACCGAAGGATTCACTCACAATCGATTGCAGTGGAAAAGTAATTACGCACGGATTTTGTGATATTCATGTTCATTTTCGCGAACCGGGAAGAGAAGATAAAGAAACACTTATAACAGGATCACATTCTGCCATGGCTGGTGGATTTACACGTGTTTGTGTTATGCCCAATACAAATCCACCCTTGGATACTCCGGAATCCATCAATTTTATCCGGGAGAAAGCAGAAGAGTGCCCCATTTATATTCACCCAATTGGTGCCGTCACAAAATCACAAAACGGCAATGATCTCACAGAAATGGGACTCATGCATAATGAAGGTGCAGTGGCCTTTAGTGATGATGGTCTACCTATCCAGAACGGTGCCATGATGCGAATAGCGTTAGAATATGCAACAATGATAGATGTACCGGTCATTAATCATGCGGAAGATGAATGTCTTAGAGCAGAAGGCTTAATGCATGAAGGGATAATCTCAACTCAATTGGGTCTCCCTGGGAATCCAGATCTGGCAGAATCTGCTATGGTTTACCGTGATCTGGAACTTGCTCAATTTACTGGGGCTAGATTGCATATTCCTCATGTGAGCTCAATGAAAGCGGTTCACCATATCCGTGAGATGAAAATAAAAAATGAAAAAATTACGGCAGAAGTCACCCCACATCACTTATTCTTTAATGACGAAGCTCTTACATCTTATAATACTAATCTAAAGGTTGCACCGCCCGTACGAACAGAAAGTGATCGTAAAGCATTAATTGATGCATTGAAAGACGGAACCATTGATTGTATTGCAACAGACCATGCACCTCACACGATTGAAGATAAAGAAACGACTTTTGATCTGGCGTCTTTTGGTATGATTGGGCTCGAATCCTGTTTTGGTGCAGTGAATAAGGTTCTCGTGCATGATGAAGGGCTTGAACTGGGAAATGTATTAAAATTATTATCATCAAATCCTAGGGCTATAATGGGATTTGAGCAGGATTTATTTTCTGAAGGGACGGATGCGGAGATTACCATTTTAGATCCGGATGTGGAATGGTCCTTCGAAAAGGTACATGTACAATCTCGGTCAATTAATTCTCCTTATTATGGAGAGATATTAAAAGGGAAGGTTGAGTACACAATTTCACGCGGACAAATCACGACTCAACTATCTTAAGTTTTTTTTAGATTATTTATTGACCAAGGCAGTAATTATTGTCTAATTTTGTGGGCTTTATTCGAAGTGAAAATGAAAACAATATCAATAAAACAATCAGAAATCGAAAAAAATTGGTGGATCGCTGATGCCGAAGGACAAACCCTTGGCCGATTCGCCTCAAATATTGCCCAGATCCTTCGTGGAAAACACAAAGTGAATTTTACACCGCATATGGATATGGGCGACTGCGTCGTGGTTGTTAATGCGGAAAAGATCCAAGTGACTGGATCCAAAGAAACTGATAAAACCTATTTCCGCCATTCCGGTTTTCCGGGAGGTGGTAAGGAAACATCTGTTGCAGAAATGCGCCAAAAACATCCGGAAAGGATTGTAGAAAATGCGATCAAAGGAATGTTGCCACACAATCGCTTGGGAAGAAGTATCTTGTCTCATTTGAAAGTGTACGTTGGTTCAGATCATCCGCACGCAGCTCAACAACCACAAACTTTAGAAATTTAAAATTATGTCAGAAGCTACTTATTACGGAACTGGCCGCAGGAAGAGATCAATAGCACGAGTTTTTGTGTCTCCAGGAAAAGGAGATATCCAAGTGAATGGTCAACCTTTCAGGGATTATCTATGTCGGGAAACTTTAGCAACGGTTGTCATGCAACCCCTCGTAGCATTAGAAAGCGAAAAAGCCTACAATATTAATGTAAATGTAAATGGTGGTGGACTAACCGGTCAAGCGGGAGCTATTCGACTGGGTATTTCACGTGCGCTTTTAGGGGTGAATGATGACTATCGTGCCATCCTGAAAGAGAAAGGATTCCTGACCCGTGATGCGCGGAAAGTTGAGCGGAAGAAACCCGGTCAACCTGGTGCCCGTGCAAACTTTCAATTCTCAAAACGTTAATTATTATCTATGCCTGAAATCAAATTTGAAGATCTTCTGGGTACCGGTGCTCATTTTGGGCACGTAACTCGGAAATGGAATCCTAATTTTAAACCTCATATTCTTCTAGAGAAGAATGGGGTCCATATTATAAACCTTGAATCCACAATTGAAGGATTTAATAAAGCAGCTGCTTTTGTAAAGGAAATCATAAGTAAAAATGGTGAGATCCTTTTCGTGGGTACTAAAAAACAAGCTCAGGACATTGTACAACAGGAAGCGGATAAATGCAGCATGTTTTATATTGTAGAACGATGGCTGGGTGGAACATTGACTAACTTTTCTACCATTAAGAAAAGCATCAAACGATTGAAAATGCTGGAAAAAGAAGGGTCAAACCTTTATGAGAACCTTACTAAAAAGGAAACTCAAATGCTCAACCGTGAGCGAGTAAAATTAGCAGATCAACACCGCGGTATTAAAGATATGCGACGTTTACCAGATGCAGTTATAGTGGTAGATGCCCAATATGAAGACACTGCTATTCGTGAAGCTAAGCGGTTGTTTATTCCTGTAATTGCAATCGTTGATTCAAACACAGACCCGAGTAAAGTGGATTACCCTATTCCGGCAAATGATGATTCAATCCGGACAATTCAATTAATTATTGCAGCCCTAGCAGACGCTGTAAATGAAGCACGTGGTACAGTTGCTGAAAAAAATAAGAAAAAATCCGAGAAAAAATTGGAAACAGACGCGAGTGAACAACCTGTACCAGAAAATGAATTGAAGGTAGAATCTGTACCTGAAGAAGTTGCAGTGGAAGGGGTTGTGGAAGTCACTGCCGAAAATTCCGAAGAAATTCCAGAGCCAGCGGAAACGCCTGAAGTTCAGGAAAGTGAAGATATTTCCAGAGATTCAACCCAAAAGGGTGAATGATTTAATATGAGTATTGATGCAAAACTCGTAAAGACACTTCGAGATAAAACTGGTGCGGGAATGATGGATTGTAAAAAAGCATTGGTGGAAACTTTAGGCGATATAGATAAAGCAGTTGATCACCTTCGAAAATCAGGCGTCGCAAAGGCAGAAAAGAAAGGTGTTAGAGAAACGAAAGAGGGATTGGTTTATTCTTATATCCATGCGGGTGGACGTTTGGGTGTATTGGTGGAACTAAACTGCGAAACTGACTTTGTTGCAAATACAGAGGGATTTATTGAATTGGCCCACAATCTTGCCATGCAAATAGCCGCCACTAATCCTGTTGCGCTTGATCGTGATTCAATCGATGAAGCAACTGTTGAACGTGAAAAAGATATTTTCATGGAACAGGCTAAATCTCAAGGAAAACCAGATAATATTATAGAAAAAATGGTGGAAGGTCGAATCAACAAATTCTATCAAGAATCTTGCCTGATGGATCAAACCTATATCAAGGATTCGGATAAAAAAGTCCACGATTTGATTACAGAAACCATTTCAACATTAGGTGAAAATATAAGCATCAACCGTTACATTCGGTTCGCCATTGGTGAATCAGATCCTTCCAATAACGGCCAAGTTTAACTCCATCCATGGCTGAACCGCTGTATCGCCGTGTTCTTCTAAAACTTTCAGGAGAAGTATTGGCAGGTGAACAGGATTTCGGCATTGATCCCATAAAAGCAAACTACCTTGCAGAAGAGGTACAATCCATTCGCGAATCTGGTGTTGAAGTCGGGCTCATTATTGGTGCTGGTAATATCTTTCGCGGTATGCAAGCAGCCAGTAAAGGGATGGATCGCGTTACAGGCGATTATCTCGGAATGCTGGCCACTATTATGAATGCCATTTCCGTCCAAGATGCCTTAGAAAAGGTTGGGTGTGAGACTCGAACTTTGTCTGCCATTAGTGTTTCCCAGATTGCTGAACCTTATATCCGCCGTCGTGCTATCCGCCATCTTGAAAAAGGGCGTGTTGTCATTATAGCAGGAGGTACCGGAAATCCATTTTTTACTACAGACTCTGCTGCTGCTTTAAGGGCGGTTGAACTGAATGCCGAAGTTGTATTGAAGGGGACTAAAGTTGATGGTATTTATGACAAGGATCCCATGATCCACGAAGATGCAGTGAAATTTGAAACTGTTTCGTTTTCTAAAGTTTTAAACGATAATTTCCGTGTTATGGACATGACAGCCATCACCCTATGTAAAGAAAATAATTTGCCAATACGGGTATTTAATATCAATCATACTGGAGACTTGAAAGCCTTGGTTCTTGGCGGTAAAATTGGCACACTAGTTTCAGAGTAAAACATGATTGATGATATTTTAGCTGATGTAAAACACCGTATGGATCAAGCCGTAATACATTGCCAAGGTGAATTAAATAAAGTTCGTACCGGCCGAGCTAATCCGGAAATGTTTAGTTCGCTCACCGTGGATTATTATGGTTCAATAACTCCCTTAAACCAGGTATCAACCATTTCTGTTCCGGAGCCAAGGCTCATTACTCTCACGCCCTATGAAAAAACATTAATTCCTGTTATTGAAAAAGCAATTATGGATTCAAATATGGGATTTACTCCAGGGAATAACGGGAATTCGGTTTTGATCCCTATCCCACCCTTAAGTGAAGAACGTCGACAGGAATTGAATAAATTTACTCACCACTTGGTTGAAGAAGCACGAATTGCAGTAAGAAATGTGAGACGTGATGGAATCCATCATTTACAGGATTTTGGGAAAGAAGACCATGTATCAGAAGACATTATTAAAGATAACGAAGCTGATATTCAAAAATTGACCGATGATCATATTAATAAATTAAATGTGCTTCAATATGACAAAGAGAAAGAAATTTTAGAAGTTTAAATTTTATTAAATAACCATATTTATCAAAAAAGCCTTCAGGTATTAAGCAAGAAGGCTTTTTTTGTATTCACATATCGTTCAACTTATTGAACGAATAATTTAGTCACATTTAGACCATCCACATTCTCGACATGTGAGACATCCACCTTCATTTACTACACTATGATTGTGACATTTTGTACATATTATGAGTTCGTTTTCTTCTTGATGATCTTGTGCTAATGTGATTAATGGTTTTTCCAGGGGCTGTTCTGATTGCCCTTTTTGATTCATCTCTTCCCGTTCTTTAATATAATCATCCAGCGCTTTTCCAATGGCATCTGGTGTAGATAGGATCAATCTGCCATCTTCCCAAGTTGGATTTGGCCCGGAAATTCCTTTTAATTGCCGAACGATGGCATGAGGATCCAAACCTGATCGAAGTGACAATGAGATCAAACGGCTGATAGCTTCAGATTGAGCTGCGGCGTTTCCACCCGCTTTCCCAATAGTTGTGAAGACTTCGCAAAGACCATTTTCATCTTCATTGATGGTGATATAAAGTGTCCCTTCTCCTGTACGAATCCGACGCGTAACTCCGGCTGTTTGGGTTGGTCTAACCCGTGGACTTTTTTCTTCCTGGGTTTCTGAAGTCATTTGAACATTTAGATCAAGTTCTGATGGAGATACAGTTTTTTTTGTTTTTTCATCTGAAACAAGAATCCCCTCGCGACTGCCTTCACGGTAAACTGTTATTCCTTTTAACCCAGCTTCGTAGGCTGTCATATATATATCAGCAACAGTATCAATTGTAATATTTTCTGCAAGATTCACTGTAGAAGATATGGATGAGTCAATATACTTTTGAATAACACCTTGCATTTTAACTCGGAAATAAGGGTCAATATTATGGGCGGTTACCACGTAATCTGGGAGATTTTTATCTGTTTCGAATAACTTTCCAATAATAGGGTGATACACTTTGTATTCATTGAATGTTTTACCGTATCCATCACCATTATTTTTCACCCGTCTTTTATACGATGTGGCGAAGATAGGTTCGACACCGGATGTGACACGGGAAACGATAGCGCCGCTCCCAGTAGGTGCAACAGTTGTCAAGGTACAATTCCGTACACCATTTTGTTTAATTTTTTCTTGTAAGGACTTTGGGAGGTTTTTTATGAACCTACTTTTGGAAAATCCATTCCAATCAAAGTTGGGAAATTGTCCTTTTTCTTCCGCCAGTTCAGCACTGGTTTCGTAGGCGGTATCCCTGAAAATCTGCATGATTTGTTCGATGGTTTGCAAAGCATCTTCACTATCATATTTGATTCCCATTCTTACCATCATATCTCCAAGACCAAGAATGCCAAGACCTACTCTACGGTCGTTTTCTGCATTTTTCTTTTGGTCTTCCAACGCATGTCGATCCATATTATAATCCACGACATTGTCCAAAAACCGAGCGGCAACCCCAACAGTTTCCTTGAATTGGTCAATCATGAAATTCCCATTATCATCAACGAAACGTTCCAAGTTCACAGCACCCAGATTACAACAGCCTCCATCGGGTAAGGGTTGTTCAGCGCAAGGATTTGTAGAAATGAGAGGAGAACAGTATTCAGCGTTGTGATAGTCTTTCATGGTATCCCAGAAGATCAATCCAGGTTCAGCGCTTGTATGTGCGTGGTAAACAATTTCATCCCAGAGTGTTTTGGCTTTGATTGTTTTATATACTTCACCTCCATATGTCAGATCAAAATCACCATCATTTTTCACCGCATCCATGAATCCATGAGTTAAAAGGACTGAGATATTGGAGTATTTTATCATCTCAATATCACCGGTTTTGATACTTATGAATTTCTCAATATCAGGATGATCTACCCGTAAGGTTTGCATATTTGCACCGCGACGTCCATGTTGTGCAATGGTGTTTGTATTTTCACTAAATAGATTCATAAACCCTGTGGGTCCACAAGATTCTCCGCCGGTGCCATTGATAGGTTTACCAGCTGGTCGAAGTATTGATAGGTCGTGCCCGCATCCGCCCCCATATTTGTATGTTAATGCTTCATTGATAATTGTATCATAAATAGATTTAATTGAGTCATCTCGTACCGCAACAACATAACAGTTATTTAAGGTGGTGGTGATATCTTCTCGGCCGGCACCATGCATTATGCGTCCACCAGGGACAAACTTAAAATCTTCCAGTATTGTAAAGAATTTTTTCTCCCATTTTTCTTTGAGTGCTTTGGTTTTTTCTACGGATGCTAATGCAGAAGCTTGGCGGGTCCAAAGTTCGTAGGGGTGGTGCTCCCAGGGAGCAAGATATTTTTGCTTTAAAACATCAGAACCGAGTTGGTCATCGCCATAATAATTTTCAATGGTATATTCTTTTGGAATTTTAGCTGTATTATTATCTTCCTTCAGTTTTATAGACGGAACGATGGGTGTCTCGAGTGGTTGTGATCCCGACTGCTTCAGCGAGAGATCCAATTCCATAGCTTCTGCCATAGGTGTTTTTCCTTGGTTTGTATCACCGTACGATTGATGTACGGACTTCAGTTTTCAATGTGCTATAAAAAAGGATGACAAATGAAAGTATGATAAATCTACTGGTTGGCTAAAACGAATATAGAAAATACCCAATCAATCTTACAAGATGTTTACTTAAAAAAAGTCAATACTCGTCGAGAAAAAATAAATTTATCATTTTTTATTTCATTTTATTAATATCACTAAAAATGATGTTGGACTTAAGGTTATGAGACCTAAATGTCATAATATCACTAATTAAAATTATCATTATAACATTTGAATTTTAGACTTGGGAAAATGATAAATTGGCCCGAATTCATGGATTTGTATAAAAGATAATCTTAAGACCATTTTAAAAGTCCAAATTATTGCCTAAAATTTGGCCCTTTTGCGGGTGTCGTATAATGGCTATTACCCTAGCTTCCCAAGCTAGAGACGTGAGTTCGATTCTCATCACCCGCTCAATCCATCAAACAAAATATATTTAAATGTAAACTTTGCAGAATATCAAGTCTTTTGCAAACTTCCAATCAGGAAAATGGATACATTCAGTCATGCATTATGGGGCAGTGGACTTTTTGGGTTTCGCGGCTATAAAAAATGGGCGTTCTTTTGGGGTGCTGCACCGGACCTATTCTCTTTTGGTATTCTATTACTTATTCGGATGGTTTCACTCGAATTTTCTTTGGGTAGGTCTTCTCTAAATTCCATACCGGGTTGGGTTTTTATTAACTACGATATTTCCCATAGTTTTGTATCTGCCTTTATTGTGATTGCCATGGTTTGGCGGGTGAATAAAACCTTCGCTTTTGCTATGTTAGGCTGGCCTTTTCATATATGTTTGGATTTCCCTTTTCACAGTAAAGAATTTTTTCCAACAAAACTATTCTGGCCAATATCCGATTTCTCATTTGATGGTATACCGTGGAATCAACCTGAGATCTGGTACCCAAATGTGGCTGGCATCATTGTGTTATTTATCTGGCGGTATAAGCAAAAGAAATAATTCCCGGCTTCGTCATATAAAAATCCGAGAGTAAATTCCCGCCCACATTTTACTGATTATGATTAACCTCCCCCAATTTTGCATGACCACTATAATGTGGAAGGGAAAGGGTAAAACCTGTTAAATGAAAGATCTCTATGCATTCACATTTAATTTATGGGAAGAAAACCAATCATAGAGACTAGGATTAAATTGCTCTGAGTATTGACAGATACCATCGATAAAGTAAAAATAAAATAATAATAAATAGAGGAAAAATGAAATGAAAGACCTTTTAAGTGCCATAGCTGTACATG
>JABHKE010000193.1 GCA_018692355.1 Fidelibacterota bacterium | reverse complement strand
CTTGCTGCAACAATTTATGATGCAAGAATAAAAGCATATGCTTCTGTTTCGGGACTTTTTGATTTAAGAAGTCAAATAGTAAATGGAAAACCAGATGAAAATGAAAGATTATTTTCAATTATGAAAGAATCCACAGATGCCAGACAAAAGTTTTTTGAAACAGGCGAAATTGTATATGAAAAACAAATGCCTGATGTAGATGAAAATTCTAACCAGTTAAGAAAAGAAGCCTATGAATATTATTGCACTTCAAGAGGTTTATGTCCAAACTATGGAGAAAATAGAATGGCAGTAATAAGTAAAGATACTCGTAGAAGTTTTGACATTACTGACCAAATTAAACTTTTATCGCCAAGACCATATTTGGCAATTGCAGGAACAAAAGCATTAACTTTTGGATTAAGTAAAATAGCATTTGAAAGAGCAAGTGAACCGAAAGAATTTTTTGAAATAGAAGGAGCAACACACGTTGGATTATACGATAAAGAAGAATATGTAAATCCTGCTATATTTAAATTAACAGAATTTTATAAAGAAAAATGAAACGCCTCTGGCTCAAAAAACCCCACAATCGTGGGGTTTTATGTTTGTGGGAAGATGGGTAGATTTTGATAGGATAATCATATAATTAATAGATAAAGTTGAGTTTTATATTGATGGTTTCAACATCAGGCATCTGGCTGCGGCGCCTGTCTAAATTGAATGTGTTTTCAACATTGTTTCTCATTTTTGTGGGCGCATTGGTAAAAAGCCACGAAGTGGGTCTTTCCGTTCCAGATTGGCCGACCACTTATGGTAAACAAATGTTTGCTTTTCCTCTTTCAGAAATGGTTGGAGGAATATTTTATGAACATGGACATCGCATGGTGGCAACCATTGTGGGTTTTTTCACCATGGTGCAAGCCATATGGCTGGGTCTTTCAGATGCACCAAATTGGCTGAAAAAATCCGGATATATTGCCCTTGGCCTGGTGGTCATTCAAGGACTTTTTGGCGGTATAACTGTTTTGTTTTTTCTGCCCACACCCGTATCTATCATCCACGGAATATTGGCACAGACTTTTTTCATGATGTTAATCTTTATTGCATACGGCTTATCCATTGAAAGATCAGTCCGTTCCTATAATAATGTTTCCAACGATATTCGAAAAGGGGCATTGCTGATAGGCGGATTGGTTTATATACAACTGATCTTAGGCGCCTTGATGCGTCATACGGCATCAGGTATGGCCATTCCGGATTTTCCCACCATGGGAGGTCTATGGTTTCCCACTTTTTCTGAAACCATGATCAATAATATAAACGCCACGTTATTTGATATGGATCATGATATGGTAGCCAGGGCTCAGGTTATATTCCATTTCATCCATCGATTGGGAGCCATCATAGTTACCGGTGTGATTGGATACGTTGTGTACCACTATCGTTCCACCATAAAAAATATACCCATATTGGATAAAACTCTTTGGTGGATAGTTGGAATAGTGTTAATTCAATTTACCCTGGGTGCCGCAACTGTATTATCTGAACGGTTACCCTATATTGCTAGTTTTCACGTAGTGGTTGGCGCGGCCCTCCTTGGGATTTGTACTCTTTTTATTCTTCGGTGCCACCCAGTTCAATGGACCGATTGGAGCCGCTGATTATTTTCCATGAGGGAATGCAAAAACAATAATTAATTACTCCACATTCGTGGTTTTTATTGTTGATTTAAATAGAGCCCGTAATCCGAGAATTATCTGTCTATGGGTTAATCAGTAGACA
This sequence comes from Fidelibacterota bacterium, assembly GCA_018692355.1. Lineage (GTDB taxonomy): Bacteria > Fidelibacterota > Marinisomatia > Marinisomatales > UBA1611. Next base: position 6,768 of record JABHKE010000193.1, on the reverse strand, counting down.
TTAATTTTCGTTTTTCTACAATACGGTGTGCTAATTCTTCTAAATTTTCTGCAGCAAGCATCTCCCGAATATCTGTTCGTATTGGTTTCCATTTATGATGTAGAGGGCATGGAGATTCATCACTACATAAATCCAGCCCAATAACGCATCTCTCTTTTTCAGGAGAAGGACCATCAATTGCATCAATTATTTCGGTCAAATAAATATATTTTGGTTTTCTACTTAGATTAATCCCGCCATTTCGCCCTCGTTTTGCTACCACCAAATTTCGTTTTACTAATGTTTGTACAATTTTTGCCAAAAATTGATATGGGATATTATACGCTTCTGCGATAGAAGAAATCATTGTTGGTTTATCAGTTTGGTTTTCTGATAAATAGATCAAGGCCTGAATGGCATATTCTGCTGATTTGGAGTATAACACGCGGTAGCTTATCAATGTTATTATCCAAATCCTAGACCGAAATGTCCGAATTATTTGATTGATAATTGTTAGTCACATACAATTTTTTTAGGATAGTTGTTACGATCCAAAAGAGTAAATATGGAATACAAATAAGTATGGCTAAAGGTATTAATGCGACATTGATTGTCTCTGAAGCATCTTGACCTGCACAATAGGTGCAACCTAGCAAAATATTTAATAGGCTATTACTTAGAATGAATATTAAGAAAAATTTCACTGAATCACCCAATTAAATTGAGCATCATAAGCTAAACCTAGAAGAAAGTAGATGAGAAGGGGAATCGGTACAAATAGTATTCGACGTAATACTTTTTCTTCATAATACAAATGCATAAATACATAAGCGACACATGCCATCTTAGCTAATGCAAAAGTTAACAAGAGACCAACTTGGTAAAAACGAACAATATCCCAATAAGAAATTCCAATTTCAATCAGAGTTAAAACTGATAACATTATTGTTGTTTTAATGTAGAGAGATTTATGATTGATTTCCATGATAAAATCCTAAATGAGATAGATGATAGTGAAAACTAGGATCCAGACCAAATCGACAAAATGCCAAAAAAGACCTGCGATTTCAATTCGGTCATAGTTTGCCGAAGAATACATACCTTTATTTGATTGATAAAAGATAACAGATAAATATATTACGCCCGTTAAAACATGTAATCCGTGGAAGGATGTGGTTGCATAAAATGTTGCGCCATAAGTCCCGGACGTCCAAAGAAAAGAATCACCTTTCAAGCCTGTCGCCTGTAAAGCTTGTCCCAGTTCTGCATTCCCAATAATAAAATGGGCATATTCATAAATTTGGATGCCAAGAAAGCTTACGCCACCCAAGATGGTAAGTGATAAAAACAGTTTCAATCCTTTTATATCGTTTTTCTTGATCGCATCCAAAGCCATCACCATGGTAAAACTGCTCATGATTAATAAAAAAGTATTGAAGGACGTCAAAGGGATATTTAATACTTGGCCAGCATCACCCCACATATCCGTTCTTAATCGTAGGTAAATCCCACCCATTAATATGGCAGCAAATGTTATGGCATCCATGGCAAGAAAAAGCCACATGGCTAATTTCCCAGTTGTGGCAGTCCCAAATGGGTCTTTTACTGTAAGTGTTTGATTCATATAATTGTTCTCGAATTAAAAAAGAATGACGGCAAATAGGACAAACCACAAAAATCCTAAAAAATGCCAAAATATCCCAACAAGATTCACGCGATGGTTTGTTGTAAGTTTTTTAGATGTAGACTGCAACCAAATAAGTGCAACAATTCCAGCGATAATATGTAAGCCGTGAGCCCCAGACATGAGATAAAACATATCGCTTAATTGTCCTTTTGTTATTCCAATTCCCAATTGCGTCATTTTATTCCAAAGATACATTTGCCCTATGAGAAAAAATATTCCGCCAAAGATGGTCATGAGTAACCAGAATGAATAATTATTTAATTTATTTTTCCTGAACATATTTTCAGAAAAAATAAATGTGATACTAGAGATTAATAGAATTACTGTATTCGCAATGCCAAGTTGTATTATAATATTTGGCAATGTTAATTGTCCCATCATTCGAATTTTCAAAACATAAAAACTTGAAATTAAAGTGCCAAAAAGCATGACTATAGATGCCATGGTAATCACCAGCCCGATGATAGATAAATCTTTATCTTTGTTTTGTAATATAAATACGGGCATTGCTATACGGTAATGCGTTCGTTTTGGCCGAGCCAGTCTCGATCTTTGATGTCCGGGCGGCTATACTCATGAGGCCCATTGTGTACAAGAGGAGTCTCTTCAAAATTGCCATGTGGAATGGGATAGTCCATGGTCCATTCAAGTGTAGTTGCTTTCCATGGATTTTGAGGTGATCTTTCTTTTTTAAACATAGACCAAACCATGTTTATCAGGAAAACGACTTGAAATACGCCCAAAAGAAATGAAAAAATAGAAATCCATTCATTGAGCCCAGTCAAGGGTTCAAGGAAGGAGTATTCACTGGGATTATAAATTCTGCGATGATGACCTGCGTATCCAAGAACCATCATGTTGAAGAATACAAAATTAATGGAGATAAATGTTCCCCAGAAATGGATTTTCCCCAAACGAGAATCTAGTTTTCGCCCAAACATTCTTGGGAACCAAAAGTAAATCGCCGCAAAACTACCAAACATGACAGACGCAGCTAAGGTGTAGTGAAAATGACCAACGACAAACATAGTATCATGGAGGTAAATATCTGCGGTTATAGTGGCATTGTAAAGGCCAGTTAATCCACCCAAGCCAAAAACCCAGATCACACCAATAGAAAAAAGCATGGGTGATGTAAAATGAATCGACCCTTTCCACATAGTTCCCAACCAATTAAGAAAAAACATGGCAGATGGAATACTGATCAATAAAGTTAGAAACATAAAACTTTTCCCCAGTAACGGACTCATTCCCGTGGTGTACATATGATGTCCCCAAACCAAAGTAGATAATGCTGTAACAGTACACATGGCAATTGCTGTCACCCTATAACCAAATGCAGGCTTTCGGGAAAAAACAGATAAAAGATCAGAAATAATACCCCAAACAGGTAAAATTAAAATATACACTTCCGGGTGGCCAAAAATCCAAAAAACATGCTGAAACAGGAGGGGATCACCAGGATCACCGGAAGCCAGTCTTCCAGCTAGAAAAAATTCGGTTCCAATGGTTTGATCCAGTAAAAGCATAACCAACCCGGCAGCGATCACCGGGACAAAAACTGCGTTCAAGATAGAGGTGAGGAAAAGACCCCAAACCGACAATGGCATTTTGAAATAATCCATACCGGGTGCCCGCATACGAACTACCGTTGTAATATAATTAATGGCTCCCATCATTGAAGATACTCCCATAAAAATCAGGGCAACCGTCCAAATGGTTTGACCTAATCCCGGTATTCCACCTGCCGGTGAACTCAGAGGAGGGTATGATGTCCATCCGCCGGCAGCTGTACCTGTTGGGAGCAGATAAGAGGATAACAAAATCAAACTTGCTAGAAACATGGTCCAAAATGAAAACAAATTCAATTTTGGGAATGCCATATCTCCGGCACCAATTTGAAGTGGTATGATAAAATTTCCAAAGGCACCAATCAACAAAGGCGTGATTGCCCAAAAAATCATTATGGTACCATGCATGGTAAACATTTGATTATAAATATCAGGATTAATGATTCCGCCATCGCCAGGCCACATCCAGTTTCCAATGAGGGGAACAGGCTGTTCTGGGTAACCTAATTGCCAACGGATTAGCATGGCCAATGCGCCACCGAAAAAAAGAAAAAACATTCCCAACCATAAAAATTGCTTCGCAATCATTTTATGATCGGTTGAAAAAATATATTTCGTCCAAAAGGACTTTTGGTGCCCACTCATTATTTTATCTCCTTCCAGGCCCAGCCCCAATCTTCAGGTACGCCTGTATCTTCTTCGTCTTCATCACCCCAATCGTCCCAATCATCTTGTGATTCTTCCGGAGTATTTTCGGAAAGCCAGGATTGAAAATCTTCTTCGGATTCAACGGTTAAAAACCCTTTCATTTTGTAATGACTATTTCCGCATAATTCTGCACAAGCAATATCAAATACGCCCGTTTCTGTAGCTTGGAACCACAATGCAGTAATCATGCCAGGTGTAGCATCTTGCTTAATTCGGAAATTTGGGAGATAGAATGAGTGAATTACATCCCAAGATGCAATTTGCACTACCACTGGTGTATTAACTGGAATATGCATTTGGTTTTGGGATGGAATGATATCATCATCTGTCCCAAACTCATTATCGGGTCCTGCGTAACAAAAATTCCAGGCAAATTGCTGTGGCATGACTTCAATGCGAATAACATTTTCCGTTTTAGGGAAATTCCAGAATGCTTCCTTTAAATCTTTGAAAGCCATTTTTTCAATCACAGCATCTACAGAAAAAAAGACAAGAAGTCCCAAACCACCAGTGAACATTACATTTTTTCTGGAATTTCCATGGTCGTATTCTGCCTTGTGTCCTAGGGATGCCCGATATTTGAAAATAAAATATGCAAGGGCGGCCACAACAATTCCAAAATAAATACCAATAACCAGATCCGTGTAATGGATAACATTGTCGATTCGATATCCATCCAGCGACACATCCTTCGGAGGATCTTTGTACCAAAACCCCGAAAAGAAATAGGGAATGGAATTTATATTTTTAGATTGATAATTTTTCATTCTTTTAACCTTTTTGAATAGGAGTTATTCACATTTTCCAACAATAGATTTAGAATTGTTTTCTGGATGTATTATTTGATTGTCATTCGGACAAAAACAGCAATAACCGATTTCATCACATTTAATTTTCATTTTGTCCCATTGGGAGTCTTCTGTGATTGCCTGTATAGCCATTGGGTATAAAATGTGATTTTCTTTATGAATATGCTGTCGAAGTGTGTCGCACAATTCGATAATTAAATAAGAGAGTGAATTGACCTGTCCTTTCCAGTTATTTCCAAATCCAACTGTTTCCTTTTTTAATTGATGTTTCAAATTCCGAATTAGCCCATGTTCTTGCTTCATAACTTGTGGAGGCCCGATAATTCCCCGTGTTTCAAGGGTAGGGAATAGGACATCCTCTTCCCGTTGGTGATGGGGTTCAGCGGAAATTAATTGAAGTGAAAGTTGATTAATTTGTTGTAAAAGATTTTTGTTTTCGGATTTATTTTTATCCGATAATTGCTCCCCTAGATCCTGTATTTCATTCAGAATACATAAAATATGTTCATGTTCTGTGAACATGGTTTTTATTACGTGACCGTCGTTTAATTCTTCAAACATTCTTGATCCTTTAATAAAATTTGAGCTAAACTTTTCTTTTCATTCTCAATAAAAGTAAGTAAAAACTTCCCAGCTAAACTGTAAAACACTCCATCCACTTTATCAGCCAGATTTTCAGCAAACATTTTTGCCCAATCCAAAAAGTGATCTTGACTAAAATCGGAGAATGCTTTTTCACAAACTTCTTTTTCTTCAACCAAATCATTTGTCATGGCCAACAATTCTTTTAAAAGCAAAAAAGAGAGAAATTCTGTTTGAGTTGAAATATGGTCTGCTCTTTCGATGGACTCCACTTCCATGCCGAAAGCTTTATAAAAACCGTTTAAGTCCGCCAATTTCTGTGTGCGAAAAAACACATCTGAATTTTTCAAATGTTCCAACGCATAGGGTGCAATTTGTTTGGATAAGGTATGGCCGAAAACATTCACAAATTCATTCCTTATATTTTCTTTTTTCTCGTCATCCAATTTTGGCATCAATATTTGGAAGGATTTCGATAAGGATGTTTCTTCACAATTCTCTAATTCTTCCAATTGGAAACATGCATCCAAAACGCAACCCTGGATTTTGGGTGTGAACAACATGGCAAATTTTTCACTTTCGGGATCTGAAAACAGTGCAGACACTGCACCATACAGTGTTGACCGAACTTCTAACAGATGGTTTTGTTTAGTTAGGGAATCCATTATCAAATCGAATTAAAGTGAATGCCGGGTCGCTCATACATGGGTTCTTCAACGGTAGTTCTAACGCATTCTTTACCCTGTTCATTGTAACCGATCACCGTATCGTTGTATATACTTAATCTCTTTTGTGAACCATCTGAAAGGGTGACTTCTTTTTCATAAATCTTGGGACCTTTCTTTATTTGGTATCTATAGATCACTTCTCGTTGGGCACGGAAAAGTTGCAGAATCGCCATGAGTTCACGGGACGGGGCAGTATAACGATCGATGGCTTGTTCTACACCCGGACCAAACATTTGGGTCAAATAAGCTCTGGGCGCCCATCTGGGTGGGATGTAAAAAATATTTGGCTCTGTTCCAAATTGCGGATAGAGCGGCAGGGCAACTTTTTCCTTATGGATCATCCAATATAACGGATTTTCTTCATCTTTTGTCCACAACCCGTCCTGATTCATTTTCACCAATCCTTGCATGCGTATTTTTCCAACGCAGGATGCCATACACCGCGTTTCTATCGAAACACCATCGGGTGTAATATGGTTATCCTGCCCTTCCAATCTTGGATAACAAGCAATGCATTTTTCTGTAATTTTCGTCTGGCCGTTATACATGGCTTTTTTGTATGGGCAAGCTTCCACACATTTTCGGTAACCGCGGCACCGTTCCTGATCGATAAGAACCACCCCGTCTTCATCCCGTTTATAAATGGCTTTTCTTGGACAAGCCGCTAAACAGGCTGGATAAGTGCAATGGTTGCAAATTCGCTG
>JABHKE010000192.1 GCA_018692355.1 Fidelibacterota bacterium | reverse complement strand
TATTCACCAGCTTTTAATTTTATTTATTTCTTCATTATTTTTAGTAAACTGATATTAACTGAAATAAAATATTTACTAAATAGATAAATGCAAAATTTGGCTCAACTTGAATACATAATACTTCTGCTCATTGGCAGCATTGTACTTGGTCTAGGTCTGGCTCAAATAAGTCTCAAAATTGCCCCCCAAGTTGGACTCATGGATATTCCTGGCAGCGCCGACCATAAAAAGCATCAAAATCCAGTTCCGCTCACAGGAGGTGTCGTTTTAATGGATACAATGATTGTTATGATCCTGTTAACAAAGATGTGGGGTGACGCTCATATTTGGGCTATTTTTGTTTCAGGAATGATCATTGGTCTATTTGGGCTAATGGATGATTATTTTCATCTTTCCGTCACAAAGAAATTGATTGGCCAGATCTTTGGAATCACCATGCTGATATATCTCGGAGTTCAAGTTCAGTTTTTTAATTCACCAGAATTTTTATTACAAATAGAAGAACCATGGGCATCGTGGCTCAATATAATTTTCACATTTCTTTGGTTATTGACTGTCACAAACTCGTTTAACTTTATTGATAGTATTGATGGACTCGCAGTAGGATTGAGCGGAGTTTCAGCCGGATTCTTTCTTTTACTTGCATTTGCCACTGGCCAAATGTCCCTGATTTTTCTATGTACCGTAATTTTGGGAATTTGTATTGCCCTTTATCTTTTTAATTCACAACCAGCAAGTCTTTTTCTGGGTGACTCGGGTGCTCAATTTTTGGGGTTTTTGTTAGCATCAGTTGCAATTATTTATCACCCGGAAATCGGATCTCAGGGATCTTCCTGGTTTATGCCAATCTTAATCTTTTCAGTCCCTTTATTTGATATGATTCTAGTGGTATTTTCGCGAATAAAAAGGCATAAGAAGATTCATAAGGCATCTCGTGATCATACCTATCACAGATTGGAACAACGGGGGATTCCCATCCATCATTCGGTCTTGATCATGCATGGTACATCACTCTTGTTGAGTATGATAGGATTTTTATGTTTAAATTTACCAGTCTTGCATGCAAATATTATTTTTGGTCTCATTGTTTTGCTAGGGTTAGGCGCTTTCACAATATTAGATCAGAATTATCAATAATGACTAAATTATACTAGCTGGAATCACGTATTAGGTTCAATATCGTATAACTTACCTTAGAATAGTCCATTGAGTTTGACCTAATAATATAGGAGATAATATGAAAATTCTCATTACAGGAATCGCCGGTTTACTAGGAAGTAGGCTTTCAGATTGGCTGATAGAAAATACAGATAACACTATAATTGGAGTAGATGATTTAAGTGGTGGATATATTGATAATATTCATAAAGATGTAGAATTCTATAAATTTGATTTATCGGAAAATGGTTTGTTAGAGAGACTCTTCCAAAATAGAAAACCTGAAATTGTGTATCATTTTGCTGCTTATGCTGCTGAAGGATTAAGCCCATTTATGAGGTCATTTAACTATAAGAATAATTTAATATCCACTGCAAAAGTAATAAATGCATGTATTAACTATGATGTCAAAAGATTAGTGTTTACTTCATCTATGGCCGTATATGGTCATGGATTGGAAAATAAAAGTCCATTTGATGAAAATGATTTACTTAATCCAATAGATCCATATGGAATTGCAAAAATGGCTTGTGAAAAAGATATTCAAATAGCGGGAGAACAGCACGGACTCGATTGGTGCATAATTCGTCCTCACAATGTATATGGAGAGAAACAAAATATTTGGGATAAGTATAGAAATGTCTTAGGAATTTGGATGTTTCAACATATGAATAATGAACCAATGAGTATTTACGGCGAGGGGACTCAAACTAGAGCATTTACCTATATTGGAGATTGTCTAAAACCTTTTTATAAAGCAGGTATCGATGATAGAGCATCTAAAGAGATTATCAATCTAGGTGGGAATAAGTTTTATTCAATAAAAGAAGCAAATAATATTTTGAGAATGGTTATTGGGGAGGGAACAACTCAGTATAAAGAGGCGCGACATGAAGTGAAAGATGCATACCCGACATGGGAAAAATCTGTGAAACTACTTGATTATGAATTTAAAACTGATTTAGAAGAAGGATTAACAAAAATGTGGCGATGGGCTCAATCACAATCAAATAAAACGATAAAATTTTGGGAATCTTATGAAGTTGAAAAAGGGATTTATGACTTTTGGAAAAAATAAAAAAGGGATTTTTAATTATATTGTTCAATACAAACAATAAAGATGATAGGAATTATAGGCTTGTCGTGAGCAATAAGGGTTCCATTGTTTTCAAATTAATCGTATGATAAACTTCATCAATATGGGGTCAAACTTTACTATCATTTCGGTTTCCCGTATAGAGGTAGTCATATTTATCGTTAAATACCAGATTATTACAACTAGGTTTCAGTTCTTGATTCATAGTTGATTTATGAATGTCATATTCTTTTACGATATCTGTTTGATGATACCTTGTTTTAAGCATTGTGTTGATCATGTATCTTTGCCATTCAGTGATTTGGCTGTATTTTTTCATATGTGCTCCTCCTATCTCACAACTAGTCTTTGAGTTGAACTTAAAATTTGAATTCAAATTATTATGATTAATTATTATCTCGATTTTGAAAAACCTGTCAAAGATTTGGATAACCAGATTCTTGAATTGGAATCATCTAAAAATCTAAATCAAGTAAATATGAAAAAACTGAATAAGTTAAAAGCAAAACGAATCGTCGAAATAGAAAATATCTACTCGGGACTGTCACGATGGCAGCGTGTTCAATTGGCTCGCCATCCCAATAGACCCTATTCATTAGACTATATCAATTATTTCTCACCAGATTTCATTGAACTCCATGGGGATCGACATTTTATGGATGACCCTGCAGTGGTGGCAGGGCTGGGCCATTTTGGAGATCAAAAAGTTGCATGGATCGGACAACAAAAAGGAAGAAATACTAAAGAAAACCTTTATCGGAATTTTGGCATGATGCGTCCTGAAGGGTATCGAAAAGCACGACGCGTTATGAAACTTGCTGAAAAATTTGGACTCCCGGTAATCACATTTTTGGATACAATTGGTGCGTATCCCGGTATTGGTGCTGAAGAAAGGGGACAGGGAGAAGCTATTGCAAGAAATCTGTTGGAAATGTCAGGGCTTCGTGTACCTATAATCAGTGTGGTCATAGGAGAAGGAGCCAGTGGCGGAGCGTTAGGTATTGGAGTTTGCGACCGGATGCTCATGTTGGAAAACACATGGTATTCAGTGATCAGTCCAGAAGGATGTGCTTCCATTTTATTTCGAGATGCAAAAAGAGCTGAAGATGCTGCCGAAGCATTGAAGCCGACACCAAATGATCTTGTGGAAATTGGAATCTGTAATAGGATTATTAATGAACCTAACGGAGGTGCCCATCGGGATTTTAATGCATCTGCCAACGAATTAAAAACAGCACTCCAAGAAGAACTAAAACAATTATGCATAGTTAACCCTGATGATTTCTTGGATAACCGAATTGAGAAATATGATAAACTAGGTTATTTTCAAGAATCCATATGATTCGATACGATCATCCGATCACAGTCTACTATAAAGATATCGATCAAATGGGAATCGTTTATTATTCCCGTTATTTTGAATATTTTGAAGAGGCTAGAACAGAAATGTTATCTTCAATTGGTTTAGATTATAGCAATATCGAAGAAAATGGAGCCATGCTTCCCGTTATTGAAGCTCATTGTGAGTATAAAAAGGGTGCAACGTTTAGCCAGGATTTGATTGTGAAGACATATATTCGTGAATTGCCAAAAGTTAAAATGAAATTTGAATATAAAATTTGTCCGGCGGGTTCAGATGAAATTCTTTTAAGTGGATACACGGTGCATGCTTGTACAAATTTAAAAGGCAAACCCATTAAAATGCCAAAGTACATACGTAAAATTCTTCAAGACAATTTGGATAACTTATGAAAAATAATTACTCAATATTAATAATTGGATTCATAATCTTTGGGTGTGCCAAAGATGGGGCTTATGAGTGGAATAAGGATGTGCCCTTTCAGGATATATTAGCCAAATCTTCCGGAAAATTGATCCTGATGGATTTTGAAACTGAATGGTGAAGTTGGTGTGATCGACTGGATGTCGATACATATTCTGACAGTAAAGTCAAAGCATTCGCAAACAAACACTTGATCAGCATGAAAATTGATGCGGAAAAAGGTGAAGGGATTGACTTGGCTAAACAGTATGGTGTGCGTGGTTTCCCTACTATCATTTTTGCCAATGACAAAGGCGTGGAGATTGACCGTATTATCGGTTATAGACCTCCAGAATCCTTCTTGAAAGATTTAAAAAGGATTTACTCTGGTAAAAATACGCTACCAGCTATGTTGGAAAATTTTCAACAAAATCCAACCAAATTTAATACACTCTTTAAATTGGCAAAAAAATATGAATCTATGAATGATCCATCTTCTGCCAAACGAATGGTGAACACTATACTTGATGCTGGGACAGATTCCGCAGGGACAGCAGCTTTTTATACTATTTTGTACGATGCACGGGAAACAAAAGATCCAATACCCCTTATTGCTTATGCAGACAAAAACCCAAACAGTGAGAATTCAACAATTGCTTTGGGAGAAGCTATGTGGTTTGTTCGCAGAGCTGGAGAAAACCCAGATCTCGAAGCTGATCTTTATGTTCGGATTGTCAATGGGATGAAAGATCCCAATCCTAGCAGACTAAATGGATTTTCCTGGCGAATGAGTGAACTAGAGAAGAATATGGATTTAGCCCTAGAAAAAATAATTTGGGCAATCGATCAGGTAACTGACGAAGAACAAAAATACATGTTTCTTGACACAAAAGCGGAATTACTTTGGAAAATGGGTAGGGTAGATGAAGCTATTTCAGAAATTGAAAAATGTATCACCTATAAGCCTGAAGACACCTATTATAATGAACAGTTGGAAAAATTCAAAAAATCATTGAATAGCTAAATAAAATTCTAAACTTTTATTTATTAATCAAATAAACCGCAGCAATACCAAAAGTTCCACCAATAAATGTGGTGAAAATGAGAGGCTCATTCAGAAAGAGCATTGCAAACCCCATGGATGCTAATGGGACAGTGAAAATATAAGCACTGGCTTTTTTTGCTCCTAATTCCACAGAAGCCTGAAAATAAATGGATGTACCAAATGCCATGGCGGCTACAGCCATACTCATCATATTTAACCAAAAGATCCAATCAAATCGAAAGACACTCACCAATGGTTCATTCCATCCAAGGAATAAGCTCAATATTGCTGAAATTGTGAAACACCAAAAACTATAGGGTAAAAAATGGATTACCTCCTTTGATCTTGATGTTACGATGGTTACAGAGACCCAAGATAAGGACGACATGATAAAATGGAAGTTTCCTGATTGAAATAGTTGTGCAAAGTTTAAATCCCATATTTTGATTATAAATGCTCCGCCGATAAAGCCAAGAATAAGTCCAACAATATCTTTTTTTAATAAATAACCACTAAAGAAAAGTGCTGAAAAAAGGGCTGTAAGAATTGGATTCAAGGTTGTAACCAAAACACCTCCTGCACCTGCTAATCCAACTTGGGTTCCTTTGAAAAAGAAGTAGTTGTAGGATACCATGAAAATGGAGTTAAGAATAATAATTCGAATTGCTTCTTTGGTGATTTTCAGTGATTTGCCGTGCCACCACACTATTGGAGCGAAAGAAAGAGTTGCAATAAAAAAACGCCAAAACATCATTAGGGATGCACTACCATAATCCCCTACAATTTTTGCATTTGTCCATGATAATCCCCAAGTAATCATAGCCAGGAGCATCAGGATAGTGATGCGCAATTCCTTGGATTTAATATTTATCATAAAGTTTTGACTGGATTCCGAATAATTCAACCTAAAATTTCGGAATTACAAAAACTTACATCCGAAATACGGGAAAATTTGGATCTGGTACCGGATTATATTTCACTGCTTTCAACGTTTGAATCAATACCCTACGCGTATCTGTAGGTTGAATGACACCGTCATCCCAAAGTCTGGCACTGGCAAAATAAGGGTGACCTTCTTTTTCATATTTATCCAGAATTGGTTTTCGCACCAAGTCCAATTGTTCAGCTGTCATTTCTTTTCCTTCATTTTTGAGTTGGTCGCTTTTTATTGTAGCCAGCACATTTGCGGCTTGATCACCTCCCATGACAGAGATGCGCGCATTGGGCCACATCCAAAGGAATCGAGGTTGATAGGCTCGCCCGCTCATAGCATAATTACCGGCACCAAAACTTCCGCCAATTATAACTGTTAATTTCGGAACATTCGCTGTTGAGACCGCTTGGACCATTTTTGCACCATCTTTTGCGATGCCGCCGGCTTCAGCTTTCTTACCCACCATAAATCCAGTAATATTTTGGAGAAATAGAAGGGGGATCTTTCTTTGGCAACAAATCTCAACAAAGTGGGCACCCTTAAGGGCTGTTTCGCTAAAGAGAACACCATTATTGGCTACAATCCCAACGGGCTCTCCACCAATTTTACAGAATCCCGTTACGAGTGTTTTTCCATAATCTTCTTTGAATTCTTCAAAGTTGGAGCCATCAACGATTCGAGCGATTACTTCACGTACATCAAAGGGAATACGATGGTTTTGAGATACAATCCCATAAAGTTCATTTGAATCGTAAACTGGTTCTTTATAACGACTTATTTCAGGTAATGATTTAGGAAAATGGTTAACAATTGCTCTGATCTTTTCAATGGCTTCATCATCATTTTCAGCAAAATGATCAGCCACTCCACTCATTCGTGTATGGAGTTTTGCGCCACCTAGTTCTTCCGGTGTGGCTGTTTCACCGATAGCAGCTTTCACTAAGGGTGGACCGCCAAGGAATATGGTTCCTGTTTTGTTGACAATTATAGCTTCATCGCTCATGGCGGGTACATAGGCTCCACCGGCTGTACAAGAACCCATGACTGCTGCGATTTGCGGAATACCTGCTGCACTCATTCGCGCCTGGTTATAAAATATCCGTCCAAAATGGTCTCGATCAGGGAAAACTTCATCCTGTTTGGGGAGAAATGCACCACCACTATCAACGAGATAGATGCAAGGAAGTCGATTTTCTGATGCAATTTCTTGAGCTCGAAGATGCTTTTTTACAGTCAATGGATAATAGGTACCACCCTTAACTGTCGCATCGTTTGCAACAACGATGCAAGAACGCCCATGTATTTCAATGATTCCAGTAACGATCCCGGCGGCTGGAACAGGGTCATCATAAATTTCATAAGCAGCTAATTCAGAAAACTCAAGAAAGTCTGTATTGGCATCTTTCAGTCTTTCTATTCGTTCCCTAGCTGTGAGTTTACCGCGTTTGTGATGTTTTTCAATACGGTGAGATGGACCCATTTCTCGAATTTTCCCTAAGATGGTAATCAACTCATTTGATAATGCATTATGGTACTCATAATTCGATTTATATTTTACAGAGGATGTATCGATCTTTGTCTCAATCTTAGGCATGACTGACTGACTCCTTGTCTACTGCATTTTGAATGAATTCAGCCGCTTTGATTAAATTTTTAGACTGAATTCCAGTTTCAATCCCAAGAGATTGACATAAAGAATGAAGGGTTTCTGTGGCAATGTTTCCCGAAGAACCTTCTGCATATGGACAACCACCCATTCCACC
>JABHKE010000190.1 GCA_018692355.1 Fidelibacterota bacterium | reverse complement strand
TCCTGTGGTTGAAGTCGTGTTAAATATATTTGTTTTAAGACAAAAATTAATTTGCCTTTATTTCAAAATCGATTGTGAATTCATCATATATCATTTTATCACCCAAATCCGTAAAAAATTTTCCAGATCTGAAATTCACATCAAACAATGTACGATCGATTTTAATCTGCCCTGTGGCCCGAGGTCCTGAATCAGAAAAATTAATAATAGCTGGGAATTCAACTGAATGGGTGATGCCTCGAATGGTTAAATCACCCATAACCATAAATGCGCCCTGATTAAAAGAGACTTTGGTGAGAGTCAGTTGAGAAGTAGAAAATTTTTCTACATTGAAAAAATCACTCGATTTCAGGTGATTTTCTAATTTTGTTCTCCATGGACTTTCATCCATATCCCTAACTACAATGGAATTCATATCAACTTGAAATTCTCCCGAAATAATATCTTTTCCATCAATGACAATATTCCCTTCCTTCATTGAAATATATCCCCAATGGCTTTTGGTGACTCTATTTGCTGTCCATTTGAGTACTGCATTCTCTAAATCAACACTATAAGCTTTCCCGTCGCCGGAAAAAAGAAACGAAAAAGAGAAAAGTAGTATTAAAGCATTACGCATTATTATCTCCTTATTAATGAATATGCCCCATCCAGTTGTAACTTAAATATATAAACCCAACCAATATGATTAAACAACCACTTACCAGTTCGGGGTTAATATTAAATTTAAAATTACTTATTTTTTCAATAAAAATATTTTTAGTGTAATTAAAAGTTATCACGACTATAAACAGGACTAAAGCAATCCCCAAAACATAAATGGAAATGAATTGAATAATTTCACTAATAGTTGGGGTCATCCCTGTCATCATCACTACTGCAAATGATGATGCACAAGGGAGCATACCTGTCAAAATTCCTACTGTGATTGGATTTTCAACTTTTGTATCATCAAATTTATTATGTATATGTCCACACTCATCAGAATGTATATGTCTTGATTTATATAAAGCTCGACCTAAGATATAGGTTCCAAACAGTAAGATAATTGCAGGGCCAAGCCAATGAGATATATCATGAATAAATGCATTCGCAAATTCAGCCAAGACCAGGTTGAATACAACTGCAATTCCTGTCAATACTAAAAAATGGGAAACGAGTAAACTTCCCGTAAGGAGAAGTATTTTATTAAAATCAAGCTTTCCACCAATAGTATATGCCAATAAAAAAGTTTTACCATGTCCCGGTTCGAGAGCGTGAAGGCATCCGAGTAAGAAAATTGATGTTATGGTGAGTGAATCAGTCAAAATATTCCAAAAAAATAGCCCCTGAATTTGGAGCTATTTTTTAATGAATTACTAATGTGTTTTAATTCGCCATCACCATATCTACAATGATGAAAACATCATAAATATTTACAATTCCATCAAGATTCATATCAGCATTTTGAGATTGTTCGATAGAAAAATCAATATGACCAATCACATAATTAACGGAAAGGATGACATCAAGGATACTTATAGACCCATCTAAATTGGCATCTCCAAAATCAATATTAAGAGGCAAAATAGAACCAGTTGGGAATACAATTCTATCTAGCCAAGCACAATCCTGCCCTAAACTCTGCGCGCCATCCTTTTGATAAACCCACCTTAATGAATGCTCTCCTACCGGAATATCTACTGTGTATTCTGTCCAGTCTAATTCACCACCAATATTTAAATCAGCTGCTTCATCATCGATATAAAATTCAAGGTAATCATATATATTACCCGTGCCACTTTGCTCTGAAGATGTTTTTGCCCAAAACGATGTCTGGCCTTCATTAAGGATATTCAATTCAATGGATAATTCAGATGTCTGGTTATGACTAATAGTACCGGATTTTGCTGAATAATTTCCGGAATAAGAAACACTGTCAATAGTCCATTCAGCATCGCCTCCTTGAATCCAATCAAACGACGTAAATGATCCTGATTCAAAATCTTCTATGAGAAGACCAAGTGTTATGGTGAGAGGGAATACATTTTCATAATTTGTTCCACCTGAACCAATAATTATTCCTAACAAGGCTGTGTGACCAACAGGCGCGTCATCTACTGCAGTAACTTCAATAGTAATAGTAACCTGACTATCAATTTCCCACCAGTATGCATTATCACTTTCAACGGCACCCAGAATTATGTTTGGATCCCTGGTAGTTGCTTCAAAAGTTGGAGAGCTTACTAGCGAATGTCCTACATTGGTAAGTACGAGTTGCATAGTGGTGGTTTCACCCGGGTCTAGAGTTCCATTGCCTAAATCAAGAAAATCGACAGATATCAAATTATAATCTGGGGCTTCAACAGGAATATTTATTTCGTATTCCCACGTTTCTATATTATCAGTTGCCTGTATAACGAATGGAATTAGTCCACCATCATCTACATTCCAACTGACTTGGAATTCAAATGGACCAATTGTCACTTCTGTCCCTGCTGCTATAGAACCGTTTTGAATTACATTTGAATTCAATGTAACCATCCCAGCTTCGTGAATGAGGGTAAAAGTCAAATCTTCTGAAAGATCCTGTCCAACATTTTCGAATGTTATATATAGACTTCCTGT
>JABHKE010000087.1 GCA_018692355.1 Fidelibacterota bacterium | reverse complement strand
CCAAAGGAAGCCAAAATTGTGAAATAAAAAATGTTTTTCATCAGTGAATAACAGCAATCTTGATGATATTCGTCTCTGTCTCAATATCTCCAATCACGGCAACATGCGCAAAATACACACCGGATTCCACATCAGATACGTCCCAAACCCATTCAGTGATTTGGTTTCCGAAATGAGAGAGATCTTCAGTCCAAGTTTTAATGTAATACCCCGCTAAATCATACAGGTTTACTTCTACCCTTTCAGCACCAATAGTTTCTATACGAATTGTACCTGTATTTTCTCGGATTGGGTTTGGATAACAGTAGGAATGGACTAAACTTTTTTTATTAGAATCATCAAACGTATAATTCAGTATTACTTTTCGGCTTCTACCCCAATTCCCATGTTCAAAAGCCCATTCATTCCCATTTGTTTCTGTTGCATCTCCAAATTGATAAATGGTAGACATGGTCAAAATTGAATTCTTTCCTTGGATATTTTCCAGAGCCACCAATTCATCACCTTTATTAGATGCAATTTTGTATTGAATATTCCCTTGATAGTCAAAAATATAAATGGAAGATGAATCTGCCGATTTCACCACAATTTCTGGATGCTCATCATTAAAGAGATCTCTTGCTAGTATAGGGGATTGCAATTCCATTTTTAATTGAAACCCAGCCATAATAGTTAGATCTGAATTAAAAGCATATAATATCCCCAATGAATCCAAAGCTAAAACATCCAAAGATGCATCAAGATCTAAATCAATGCCGGCAATGGTTTGAAATGATAAATCTTCCCATTTTATAATGGTACCATCAAAATCTGTGATTGAAATACCCGAGTTCCCCAAATCGATTCCATAATTGAAAGAAGAAGTAAAGATTCTTTTTGAATGCATATTCCATTCACTTTGGATATATAGTTTTCCATTTTCTATATCATTTTCCCAAATACTAAATACCAGAGAATCAATTATTTGCTCTTGCGTATCTGATAATGAACCATCACTAAATCTAAAATCTACTTGAGAGAATAATGTATAATCATCAATGCGTTCAATAATTGAGATGGTTGTTTTATCTGATTGCCTTTGGAAATCAAATTCAACTTCCTGGTTATCGAAAATAACTAATTGTAGAAAATTCTGTTTAGTTGGAAAACTATCCGCAGTGGCAAACCATAAAGAATCTTTACCACCAAATATCTCATTGACGCCATCATTATCTAAATCGTATACTGTCCTAATAAATGCTGTCGAATCAGGAAAACCATTTAATATTAGCGAATTAGACACTGAAAAAGACATTGTATCACTTGCCTTACTTATATCACCTATTGTTATGAAGGTAGACGATCCATCATTTGCATTTGTGGATGGATAGGTAAAAGGACCAAATTCCGGATTCATTCCATCCGTGCCGGAATTGGCTAATTCGTATTGAGTATTGCCTTTAAACCACATATCGCCAAAATAGCCGGCAGAAGGATCATTAAAAATATGGATGGAAGGGTAACCAATATCTTGGGCTCCATCTGCTTCTTCCAAATCAACGCCAAGCCTGGATAGATTACCATTAACAGAAAAATCACTTAATCCTGCATTAATTACTGTTTCATCAATATGCCAAATCAATAGCCCCGATGCGGGGAGACCAATATCATAATTAGGTACAGAAATAACAACACCATTTTCATCTTTTATAATTCCCGAAGAATCCTGAAGGATTTCAACCAAGGGCGGGTAATCTGTTTCACCATTATTTTCCCAAATAACATAACGCATAGAATCGAGACTGATCCCATCATGGATTGAGTTATCACGATTTTCGATCAAATAGTATTCTGAATTATTGATAGGAATCTTTATTGCTGCCCCTTCTCCTCTAAAAGGCAAATGGATAATAGATCCAAAATTCCCTTCAGATGGGTACTCCCATCCTGCAAATATTCGAGTCCACAACGTTGGCGGAGATGGACATATGCCGCGTCCATTGTTTGAGCCTTGGTCCATGAGTCCAAAAACGCCAATACCGCTTTCCCCTGTTTCTATATTCCATAAAGGAGGTAAGCCTACTGCAAAGCCGATCATGAGCGCAAATGTACCTGTAAGCCCAAACTGGTATTCGCAGGGTTCCGATGCATCGGAAAACATGGTTTCAGCAATGTCAAATAAAAGATGGTTTTGTGATTCCGGCAAAATGATTCCATGAGTAATCTCATGGTTTCCAACAGTGATAGAAGGCGAGCCTAAATGTTCTAATACCATTTCATTATCAACGTAAGTTGAAGGAATATCTTCCGGAGTTGGATCTAAAAAAGGTAGTGAAAAATCTTGCCCTATACCCGCATGAAAAACCACTACAAGATCATAAGATGAAAAATCAATTTGATCCTCTTCGTATGCTTTAGAAACCGCATCATAAAATAAATTTGTAATGCGTTCATCTTGAATCTCATCTTGATTGTAAGGATTGTAATAATTCATGGTATTTGAAAGTGAATAGGATTCATTATCGTCTATGGGATACACAGATGACAAGTCTAAATCAATTCCAAATTTGCCATACGATACATCATTGAAGTAACCATCAACAGCTTTTAATTGAGACTCAAAATACGACCGATTATGCGGTACCGGATCGATAGTATACGGACCACAGTCGATACCATTAGACTCTAATAAAAATTGACCATCACCAGTTGTACTTTCATCGTTATCAACTTGAAAAGATATTCGCAAAGCACACACGCGTAAATCGCCTGTAATTTCAGAAAACAATAATGAAAAAAAGCAGACCAAAGAGAATGATCTGCGAATAGATGAAAGCCACATAATAGAGAGAGGCTTTTAGAATTCCATATTCAGGGAAAATCGCATGGTGTTGGTCAAAGGATGTCCCGTTTCACCATAAGTATATCCGAAATCAAATCCGTATCCAGCGAACCGTAAACCGATTCCGAATGTGGGATTGCTGATCTTCCCAGTTTTGTCATAATAAAATCCAGAACGTATAGCAAAATATTGTCCATACCAATATTCCATCCCCATATTATGAACTAATCTATCAATTTCATTTGAGATGGTTCTTTCTTTGGAATTACCCACCTCTTTATGACCAAATTCATTATAATCGCCCCAGTTTTCATCACCTGGATTACCAATTGTTTTTACTATTTCGTTATCTGCTAAATCTATTTTGCCATCACCATCTAAATCATCCCATTCATATCCACCAATGATTTTATCACCATTTCCGGCACCATCAGCTCCATAATCCATATCTCCACCAAGAAGCCAATCATTCACCCAGGAAGTAAAAATCGCCTTATAGATTGGATCCGTATGGGCGATTTCTAAATTTCCATCTTTATTATAATCATTTCCGGGACTTGTTTTACCATCTTCGTCAAAGCCACCGATATATCCATCGTTATCCCAATCCATATCCGGATATGATGAAACAAGAAGTTTATCAACATCATAAACAATGCTGAGTTTATTAAATTCACTTTTTACAAGATCATACTTTAATCCCAAAGTTAAATTAGTCGGCTGTGGATCTGCTTGGTCAGGGTCTATAAAGGCAACTTTGGGTCCTAAATTTGACAAGTTTAAACCTAGAGTCAAATTGGGTAATAACCATTCCTTTTGCATATAACCAAGATCAAAACCGAAATCCATTGATGTCCCTTTTCCCTTCTCGCTCCCAGCACCCATTTCAACCAAATGTTGGTAGAATACTCTTGCATTTAAACCAAAGGATTTCGTCGGAGATATCAAGGCACTATAAGACATAGCAAAAGAAGTCATATAACTTGTAAATGTCCCCAACTCATCTCCAGTTTCGCTGGTACGAATCTGTTCACCCAGATTCAAAAATATTAAATGTCCGCCGATAGTTCCAAGCGTTGGATAAGACTTCCTAAAACCGAAGAACTCATAATAAAGATCATCCGCAAGACCAGGAAGCCAATTCACATGCATCATGGCCAATTCCTGTCCTTCAAGAAAACCCAATCCAGCGGGGTTCCAATAACTTGCATATGCATCATTAGCCACAGCTACCTGGGCTTCACCCATACCACCCGCACGAGCACCCGGTGCAATTAAGAGAAAAATTGCTCCAGCTTCGCTCTGGGCGAAGATGGGATTTATTAGTACTGTCAGTAAAGACAGAGTTATCCCTAAACGCTTCATTGGACGTCTCCTAAATATTGATTGATATTGAATGCGCTCTTTGCGAGCGAATTGATAGCGTTTAAGGTATTGATTTGTTCCTGTTTTTTGGACGGGGAATATATCTTTCTCTTCCTCTCATAATCAAGAAATGAATCTTTGGGCAAAATGTTCCAAATCATTGTAATAATCCTAAAGTTAGAATGGGTATATATGTGATTAACCCTACAGCCAACAATCTTACAAGGAAGAACGGCAAGGTGGCCTGATAGATCTTAGGCATATCTTCATCAAACCGATATGCGGCCAAGAAAAGATTCATTCCTACGGGTGGCGTTAAAAATCCAAGTTCAAGGTTTGCAATAAAAATTATGGCTAAATGAACTGGATCTATACCAAAATATACCCCTAAAGGTGCTATAAGCGGTACAATCACAATTATCGCTGAAAAAATATCCATTAAACACCCAACTAAAAGCAGAAATACGTTGAGCATTAATAAAAATGCATATTTTGATGCGATGGTGCTCTTCGCCCATGTTAAAATAAGAATTGGGATCTGCGCATCTATTAAATAACTAGTCAGCCCCATAGCTACGCCAAGGATTATCAAGACACCTCCAATTAAAGTAGCACAATCAATCACGATCCTTGGTAAGTCCCGTAATCGAATATCCTTGTATAGGTACACTTCCACCAAAAAGATATAAACCACAGTCAGGGCTGCTGTTTCCACCAACGTGGTAAATCCGCCAAAAACACCAAAAAGGATCAGGACAGGGATTACCAATTCCCATTTCGTATCAATGCAGGCTTTGACAGCTTTTTTGAAATTAAATGGCTTGGGTGCAATCCTTTCTTTCTTTCCCTGGTACAAAGACCAGACAGACATCATGACCAAGAGTAAAATCCCAGGAATTAGACCCGCGATAAATATATCTTTTACAGACACGCCAGCGGTAACACCATAAATAATAGCTGGTAAACTAGGAGGGAACAATAATCCTAGAGACCCGGACACTGTGATCAATCCAAGCGAAAACGATCGGCTATAACCTTCCTTCAATAAAAGGGGTAAGAGAAGCCCTCCCAAAGCAAGGATTGTAACACCAGAGCCACCCGTTAATGCTGTAAAAAATGCGCATAGAACGACAATAATAATGGGAGTTCCGCCGGGAATCCATCCAAATAATGCCCTAAAGACATTCACAAGTCTTTCTGATGCTTTACTTTCGGCAAGCAAATACCCCGCAAGTGTAAACAGAGGAATTGTAGGCAAGGTCGGGGATACAACTATTCTATATGTTTCCGTTGGAATCGCTGAAATAGGAATAAAATCCGCCCAAAAGAATAATGCTGCTGCACCACCTAATCCCACAAATATAGGAGCGCCATAGCGCAATGCAATAAGAAGAAGAATTAACCCAATCCCAACGACCGGGATTACATCAATAATCGCATCAGTGATGGCACTGATTGAAAAAAGAAGACCAACAACGACCAAAGAAATCCTGTGTATATGTTTTTTGTAACTCTTAAAATAAACTTGGACTGCCATGAGACCAAAGCCGATAGGCATAATGATTTGGGCCAACCATCGTGGAATATTGGGTGCAATGTCTATTGGATATTGCATCTCAACTTTTAATAATTCCCAACTTCCCCATGTCAATGCTACCAAAACAAGAAAGGTAGTGACTTTTGCGATCCATTTTCCTAAATGAGGTTTTTCAGCCTCATCAAACAAAGGTTCTCTCGTGAGAGCGAGCAATTTATTTTGTCTTGTTGCTAAAACAGCACCTAAGAATCCAATCCACAGGGTAAAATGCTGGACAAGAACTTGAGAAGCTGGAATACCATTTGTGTTAAATAACCTCGCTCCTGTTTCAAGAACTGGCAAAAGTGTCATCGCAGCAAAAATAACGAAAGCTAAAGCATTTTCTCCCCATTTGAGTCGGTTGACAACATGATTAATCTTCGACTGAGATTTCATACGGATAGTTTATTAATCCCGGGTGAGTTCTATTACGCGATCAAATACATCTGCTGGAATAATATTACCTCTCAGATATGGTTCCATTTTATTTACTTCTTCCTGCCAGAGAATGACTTCTTCAGGGGTCGGTTGATGAATGACTAATCCATATTGTTTCATGGCATCTATTGCCTGACTTTCAGCATTTTTATTATTTTGTTGATGTTTTTCTCGAACAGAATTCGCAATTGAAATTATATCTTCGTGATATTTTTCAGGAATACGATTCCATGTTTTTATATCAATAATAATGCCAGCTAAAAGGGTTCCCCATTTTAAATCAAGCATATGGTTTGTTATTCCAAAAGCCTGTTGAGCTAGTGCATAAAGTGGCATTGTTGACATTGCATCAATTAGCCCAGTCTGAAGTCCTGATAAAATATCTGTTGAAGCAAGCGGTACTGGAGTATAGCCCGCTTTTTTATAGACTTCAGCCCACTGGAAGTCACCAGCCCAAGTAAAGATCCTTTTATCCTTTAAATCTGCTGGTGAAGTAACTTTTGTGGTGGAAAACCAGTATGCCCATCCAAGGTCTGCTAAATAAAGAAGTTTAAACCCTTTTTCTTCTAATTTCTTTTCAAGGCTTGGATACATATCATCGAGCACGGCTTGAATATCCGCATTATCTTTAAAAGCTAATGGTACATAGAATGCAGAAAAATCTGGAACGATCTCTGTTAATCCTTCCGTAGTGATACCAGCTGAATGAATCTGCCCAATTCTCATTTTACGAACCATATCCCTCTCATCACCTAAAACGCCACCAGGATAAATTCTAAGTTGTACCTCACCATCTGTTGCTTTTTTCCATTCTTGACCCATTTCGATTAGCATTCCGTGCCAATCCGTACCCTCTGGTGCCAGGGTTGCCATTTTTACTACAATTTTTCTCCCATACATCAGTGAGACTGATAAAAATAAGATAAGTAAATATCGTTTCATTCGAAGAAAATCTCGTCTGTCTTGGATAGTAACCATTTCGCTCGCTCCTGTGCTAGAATATTACTTAATCTAAAATCTTTATCTTTTTCTACGTCCATATTTAGGACTATATCGAGCTTTTGCTCAAACGCATCTCTATCTTGAAATTTTTTATCAATTAATTCAGCATATGAGACAAAAAGGCTTGCATCAAGGCTGTCTGACGCGATTAATGCCTTTGCATAAAATGAAGAAACAGAATCAATTAAAGCATCACCAAAAAGATCCGGCCGTGAAGATGTATAACTCATCATAGCTGAATAAAGAGCACCTTTTCCCCATTTTGGATCTAAGGCAATGGCTGTTATCAGCAATTTTTTTACTACTGGTAATTTCACAACATCAAAGGGGTTACCACGGCTGGATTTTATAGCGCCTCCGTAAGCAGCCGCTAACCAATATAGATCACTAACATCATTAATTTTAAATTGTAAATCGGTTTCACCGGAAAGCCAGGAATCTAATTTTGGATATGATATGATTAAAATGGAATTACCTACCTTTTTCGCATCACTAAAAACGATATGAGCTTCCTGTGACTTTTTCACACCTAAATTGTAGTCATGATCTAAGGTGCGATCACTCTCTTCCAAAAGAAAACCAAAGCCATATTCTACTTTTGTTTTTAGAAGAAGTCTTTTCTGCTCGGTGGACAAGCTTTTTTTTCTTTCCAAAGATTTAATTTTTTTTTCAAAATACAGGGAAACAATCTTCGGATGGTCTACGATTAATGTTCGCGGAACGCAACTGGAACAAAATAAAATGACAGATAGAGGAATTAAAATTCGACCCATTGGCATTACGCTTTAGGTTAATGAACGTAAATAGGAAAATTTGAACAAAGTTCGCTCACATTTGATTTAATAAGTGCTAACTCTACTTCATTTTCAGGATCAGATATAGCTTCATCTATCCAATGAACAATCTGCCGGATTTCGGAATTTCCCATTCCCCGAGTTGTAATGGCCGGTGTTCCCACACGGATCCCACTCGTGACAAATGGGCTTCTTTCATCAAAGGGCACCATGTTTTTATTGACTGTAATACCTGCTTTACCTAAGGAATACTCTGCAGCTTTACCAGTGATATTTTTATTGGATAGGTCAATTAGCAGCACATGAGTGTCCGTACCCCCAGAAACCAACTGATAATCAAGTTTTAGGAATTCATCCGCCATGGTTTGCGCATTTTGAATAATATTTTTTGCATAGATTTTGAATTCAGGTTGTAATGCTTCTCCAAAAGCTACTGCTTTTGCTGCTATAATATGCATCAGCGGACCGCCTTGGATTCCGGGCATAACTGTGGAATCAATTAATTCAGACACCCTTTTAACTCTGCCTGACTTTGGCGCAATTTTTCCCCATGGATTTTCAAAATCTTTCCCCATCATAATTATTCCACCACGAGGGCCTCGAAGTGTTTTGTGTGTCGTGCTCGTCACAACATCACAATAAGGAATAGGTGTGGGATGTAAACCAGCTGCAACAAGACCACTTGGATGTGCAATATCAGCCATAAGAAATGCATTAATAGAATCAGCGATTTCCTTGAATTGTTCAAACTCAATAAACCTTGGATAAGCACTGCCACCACAAATTATGAGTTTAGGCTGGTGCTCTTTTGCTAATCTTGCAACCTCTTCAAAATTAACCCGACCCGTTTCTTTTGAAACATGATAGGAAATAAAGTTATAAAGTTGTCCAGAAAAATTGACTGAGCTACCATGAGTCAAATGACCACCATGTGACAAATCAAGTCCCATGACAGTATCGCCGGGCTTGATAAAAGTCATCAAAGCTGCCATGTTAGCTTGCGAGCCTGAATGAGGTTGAACATTTGTATACTCTGCCCCAAATAATTCACCCAATCGATTTCGGGCAAGGTTTTCAGCTTCATCAACAAAATCACACCCGCCATAATACCGTTTCCCCGGATAACCTTCCGCATATTTATTGGTCATGACACTACCGGCCATTTCCATGACCGCCTGGCTGGTGAAATTTTCTGATGCAATTAACTCAAGCGTTGATTCTTCCCTGTTTATCTCTCTTTCAAGAGTTTTAAACAATTCCGGATCCTGATCAGAAAGATGGGACATGCTATTTCCAATCAGCTTCTGCTTTTAATGATTCTGTGACCCAATCATAATCTGAGGACATTGTAGATATACTTTTTGTCCGTCTCGTTTTTTCATCTGCCATGAACCATTGAGCTTTACCATATAAAATATCTTTCGAATTCTCTTCTAACCATGCTCTTTTAGAAAAACCACGGTATCCTTTCGATTCAGCTTTTACAAAATAATCAAAAGACAATTTTGCTATAATGCGATCATCCGCGGTGAAAGGGTTTTTACGAAAATTATCCCAACCATAATAATATACTTTCCCTTTTTGGCCAAAGCCATCACCTATATCATTATTCAAACTCACAACTTTATCTGCCCAGCGGAGTGCTTTACCAAAATCGTTGGACTCAAGATATAGATTAGAAATATCGATTGGAATACGACCATCTCTAGGATCAATTCTAAATAATTCCTCGTAAGCAGATACTGCGCCCTTAAGATTATCTATGGCTTTATTTGCATCTGCTAATTTCCGATAAGCTAACTTGCTGCTGGGATCTTGACTAATTATACTTTTCAATACAGGTATAGCGTCTTCATAACGATCAGCTTGACCTAATCTGTCCACATAATCTAAACCATAACTTATATTTTCTGGGTTAGCATCATATCGCTTACGGTAAACATCTATCGGATCACGGCCACTACTCTCAAATGCCAAAGCCAATTCACTTTGAGCAATTTCATTATTTCCATCTATGTCCAGTATTTTTTCAAGAATAATGATTTGGTCATCAAAACGTCCTCCATCCTTGTACAACTTAGAAAGGTCATTCATGATATGAATATCACTCGGAGCCATATCTACCAACCTTTCATACTCTATAATCTCTTTATCTTTTTTACCCTGCTTTTTATAAGAATATGCTAACCTTTTTCTCAGATCAACATTATCAGGCAATTTTTGTAATCCATCCAATAAGACGAATTCAGAGCTGTCGAATTTGCCTAGTTGTTCATACGCAATAGCATAATATTGATAAATCTCTTTCGGTGGAGCATAAACTGGGTTCCATTCGTCACAATCCAATGATGTAATTTCTTTATATATACGAACAGTTTGTTTCCAATCTCGATTGCGATAATATTCTGCTGCACTACTCATTAATCGAGGACATTTAAATTGTCTTAATGAATCCAATTTTGCTTTATCTTTTCCACGACCTTTATCACTGCTACCATCTGGCGGCACACACATAGTTAACAATAATACTCCCATTGCCATGGAAATCATTTTAATTTGTTTCATTATTTTTTTTGTCTCCTTTTTACAAACCATAAGTCACCCAGACTTACACCAACTTGCATTTGTTGAATAATTTCTGCATTAAAAGTGTCAGAATAGTTTCTTTTCCCAAGATAATAATTAAGATCAACTTGATTTCCGACAGTCTTGAATTTAAATCCAAATCCCAATGAACCACCAACCTCGCTTACGATTGCGTTTGAAAGAGCGAGTGTGTGGCTTTTATACATTAATCCCGTTCTAAAGGATATTTTATCTACTAAGTCTAGAGAAATATCATTGGGAAATCTTACCAAAGATAATTTGAAATCATTTGAATGATCGATCGAATTATTTATCGGCAATGTCAAGGAGCTATCTATCGTTCCTTTATCTTTGATGGTAGAAAATTCAAATGAGATCGAGGTCTGCTTATTTAATTTAGATTGAACCCCAAATGAAAATTGTTTAGGCTTGTGGATTCCGGTTAAACGAATTTCATTTTTAGCAGAAACGCTATCAGGCAACGGAAAGTCATTACCATAATCATGATATCCATTACCATTTGCATCGTCGAACAAATGTTTTTCTGTGTATATCCCGTCCAAGTCCCTTAAGGCTTGCTTGACACTGGCAAAAAGATTGATCCTTTCCTGGAGCGCCAAAGAAATAAATACTTCACCTAAAACGCCAGAATACCTTGTACGTGATGTTTGAATAATGGAACTCCCATCAAAAAAGATAGATTCATTTTGTCTGGATGAACCAAACAGCATATCTACGGATAATCCGATACTAAAATTTTCACGGATTAAATAGGATGTTCCTACCTTAAAAGCCATAATTCCACCCGACCGGTCAAAGGATTTCAACAAGCTTAGAGTATCATCAAAAGCAATGAAAGATGTTGTATCAGTATCAGTAAGGGAGATACGTTGGTCTGCATATGGAACTAAGGCCAACCCGAAGGATCCTTTTGATTTAATAGGTACGATCCAGCTTGCATAGGAAAGTCCCGAATATCTGTTCAAAAGAGGCAACTCCGAAATCGTATTTTCATCTCCGCTATAAGATAAAGACAAATGGGTGTATTTTAGATGATGCCAGGTTGAAGGGTTGGATAAAGATACATTGCTTTGGAATCCTGGAACAAGGCTATTCAAGCCATTACCTGCACTTGTGATTCCCTGATTCTCATAAAAGTGACCTAAGCCGAAACCATTCATCGTCCCTTGGCCCACCAACAAAGATAAGCAAAGTATTAATGGAATAAATTTTTTAATTGGGCACATACACATAAATTATTTCCAGAATAGGTTTAGCAGACTCATTTTCGATGTCAAAATTAATCGACTCAAACGGATCATTCTTTTCATTTGAAACTACTTTAAACCCCAAATTTGTTTCATTTCCCAAAGTAATATTTTGTAAAAAATTTTTTAATGAAACGATAAACATACCATTTTCAATATTTGATGAAGTTCGGAATTGGTAAGGGTACCCCATTCCGATGTATGGATCGGTTTCAAAAACAACATCTGCAGTATCGACTAATTCATCAATAGGATCGACAATAATATTATAGCCATCGCTACTACTTGATGTATCAATTGGAAGGCTGAGTATTGCTTTACGAATTAAAGATCCTTCCGGTATGGAAGCAGAATCAAAAGGAATTGATACTAAAGATCGTAGTCCAATGCCATTGCTTAATCCAAGATTAATTGATTCTGTATCGATATAACTTGGGTCAATAATTGAGATATCCCCGAAAGAGTAGATTGTAACATTAGACGTGTCATGGAAAGTAGAATCCTCGTTGATCTCAATATTTTGTCGATAATACATTTTCACTTTGGGATCCATTAGCCCATCACCCGACGTGGCTTCCCGACTAAATAATTCAATAAAGTTTGTATCACTGTTAGTCATTTGGATGGCGAAATTCCGAATAAGATTTGAATCAACTGTATCAGTTAACATTGAATCAATGCTCATAATATCCCAGACCAATTCTGTATATGTAAATATGCCGCTGGTATCTGTGTTAATAATTACGTTTGGCTGACCTATGCTTTCCCAATCGGCTATAGAATATCCTACAAAATCAAGGTAGGTACTTTTAGATTCATTAAACTGAGAATCAGGGTTAAAAAAGAGATTTGGAGTGGACGATTGTGTCAACAAACTATCACTGGAATATAATATAAAATGAAGACTGTCAACGGTAACTGTTGAATCTAAAGAATTGCTCCAATAATAATGGTCTTTAATCCCAATAAAAGATAAAGGCACATCTAAGGAATTCTTTGTGCCTAAATACAATCTATCATTAGAGCCAAGATTTGGTGCAATCCTATAAGAACTGAAAGATATTAAATCAATTGAGACTGTATCCTGAGATAAGGGTAAATGAAATAGATCAGCTTCAATTCGGTTATCCTCGCATTGCCAAGACGAAATGCTGAGCATAAAAACCCCTAGGATGTTCATATTAAAAAATAGAGATTTCATTTAAGACTACTTATATGATAAATCAGTGGGAAAGTTTCTCTAAAACTTTATCCATTTTCTTTGCAATCGTACCATAGTCAGGCATTGCATCGTCAGACCACTTGATTACAGAGATTTTTTTCTTATTAGCTTTTAAACCTGGTTGTTTTAATAATTTTTTAGAGATTATGGAAGATGGTTTATCAAAAATAATGATTGCATCAGCTTCAAAGGCCGCTACATCATATACACTAAGCATTTTACCCTTTAGAGATGAATCAATTGGCACTTCTGCTTTTTTAAAGTCAGCACGAGATACCTTAGAATATTCATTAAGATCGTGGATCACCATGACTGTTTTAATATTTTCATAGAATTCATTTATTCCATCAAAATGTTTCTTATACATTCCCGGAACCATTGCACTTTGCCATCCATTACAAATGAATATATCCGGTGCCCAAAATAGATGGGGCAGAGTGCTTAGGACAGCTTTTGCAAAAAAGCCATATCGCTCTCCATTATCTGCTAATACACGGCCATTTTTTGATTTATAGACCAAATTTGTAAGAGGTTTAAACCAAAAATCATCTTCTAGAAAATAAACTTGAACCCTGGTTTTAGGAATGAAAGCACTTTTTGCACTAGCACTAATTTCTTCACCATTAAATTGCAATGGAATATCTCTCAGGCGAATCACTTCTCTTAAAATATATTTTCGTTCACTTACATAACCATATTTTGGAATAATGGTTCGAATATCATGCCCCTTCGCTTGAAGAGCAAGTGGCACTTTTGCTGAAAAATCTCCTAGACCAGAGACGTTAGCAAACGGAGTAATCTCCGTTGTCAAATAATAAAGTTTTTTTGGCATTCGGTATTAATTAAGATTTTAATTGATGGATAACTGTTTTAGTGCGTCTTTGGCTTTTGGGTAATATTCACTACCAGGGAAATAATCTATCATACGCTGAAACTCTTCACGAGCTTTATTTACATTACCCATACTCTGGTAGGACAAACCAATCTTTAATTGTGCATCATCATCCTTGTCTGTCCCAGAATAAGTAAAAACCTTTTCAAACTCAGCAATTGCTCTTTTGAATGCTTTTTGTGAATAATAGCATTCAGCCAACCAATATTGGCTATTATCTGCTAAACTATTTGTTGCATCAGAAGACACTAATTCTGTAAATCCGATAATGGCATCATCAAATTCCTGGTTTTGAAAATGCCCCAGACTTGTCATATAGGTCTGTTTGTATTGTGCAGCATTGAATTTTGGCTCATCCGATGAAGGGAACCCTGATTTTAGTTGAGCCATTTCACTATAACTATTCGTTAATGTTACAATCTTGTTCTCTATAAGAACCAGTTTGTTAAATATTTCTAGTGCAGTACTATCCATATAGCGTGATTGATTTTCGAGATTGGATATTTTATTGCTCAAGGTATTGATTCTCTTCAAGATTACCAATGTAATAGAATCTTGTTGTGCCTTGCTTTTAACTGCCTGTTTAAAGGCAGACATCAGTTCAGGTAACAGAATCTGATTGTCCAATTGCAAAGAATCTACTTGAACACGAACTCGGTCAATCTTCGCATTTAATCGTCGAAGTTCTCTGCCCGAATCGCTTTGTCCTAAGACAAAAGATGTTAGTAAAATGAATGAGAAAAGTATTATATGTTCGTATGTGGAACGACTTGTCATATTTTAGCCCTTTTTGTTCGCCAAACCGACGCTGAGTTTACCATTTGTTAACCATCCTTCAAATAAGTTTATCAGTCTGAATAGTTCACACTAAGTTTTAAGATCAAACCAAACATTAGGTAGCATGCTATCAGAAAAGAACCCCCAGCAGAAATAAATGGAAAAGGCAACCCTTTTACTGGAATCAACCCAACCGTCATGGCTGTATTCACGAAAACATGTGATAAAAATATTGTGGCGAAACCAATCAACGCAAGGCTGGAAAATCGATCCTTTGATAAGTACGATTGTTTCATAATCTGTACTATTAAATATCCAAATACTATAAGAATGACAAATATAGTTATAAACCCCAACTCTTCACCTATAACGGACAATATGAAATCTGACTCCTGCACGGGTAAAAATTTTAAATGGGTCTGGGTGCCATCTCCCCAACCTTTGCCAAATAATCCTCCAGAACCAATAGCTGTTTTACTTTGAATGATCTGATAAGCTGCACCCAGCGGATCCTTTTCTGGGTTTATAAAGGTTAAAATTCGATTTTGCTGATAACTTGTTAACGAATTCCATAAAAAAGGTGATAGAAGTCCGATAAAAATATTTCCAAAAAAAAGACCAAATGACATAATTGTTTTGGGCCTTGCAATAAAAATGGTAACTCCTAAAACAATAGCCCAAATTGTAAATGCCATATTGTGAAAAGCCATCAACATACTGAATAACGGGGCCAACAAGAGAAAAAGATAAAAAGGACGTGCGCCGGACCAATATAGCATAGGCAAAACAGGCGCCAATATTACAATGGCAGTTCCTAAATCAGGTTGATTCATTACAATAGATGTGGGAATTAAAACCAAAATAATAGGAATAATGATGGACATAAAATGTTTCATTTCGAGATTATGGTCGGATAAATAACGTGCCAAGGCAATTGCTGTGAAAATTTTTGCAAATTCACTGGGTTGAACGGCAAATGGTAACCCAATATTCAACCACCGATATGTGCCAGCATGGGGACTGCCAAAAAATGGTAAGATCACAAAGATAATACTAATGGCATAGAGCGCATAAGCATATTTATGAATAGTGTACCGTGGAACAAATAAAATGGTTATGGTACCTATGACCGATGGAACCATAAATAATATTTGTTTTGAGAATGGATTTTGAAAGACACCACCAATATGATGCTGTGAAATACTCTTTAAAACTATGAGACCAATGGTTGACAGGAATACAACAGCCCAAATGATTTTGATGGGAAGATCTTTTAGTTCAAATGATTGAGACCCTATCATCTTGCAGCCATATCATTATAATTGATTATTTGAGAGAATACTTGGCGTGCTATAGGAGCAGCGATAGTTCCTCCAGACCCACCATTTTCCACGAGCACAACAATTGAATAATTTTTATCGTAATACTCGGCCCAACCTAAAAACCATGCATGACTTTCACCATGTGAATTTTCTGCAGAGCCCGTTTTTCCAAAAACTTTAAAACCGGGTACATTAGGTTGAGCGCTTTTACCGGTACCTTTTTCATCTACTATTACAGCCCTCATATCTGAAACAATTCTATCCCATATGTTTGATTCATAATTTGGATGAATATTTTCAGGTAATTGATCAACTCTCACAAAATGTGGAGTTTGTGCTATTCCTCTTGTTGCAAGCAAATTCACATAATTAAAAACTTGGATAGGTGTCACCAATAATTCACCTTGCCCAATAGAAATATTTAAAAGTGCACCCTTACTCCAACCGTATCTGCCATAACGTTTATTCATAAAACTGGCGGTGGGAACAAGGCCACTAGATTCACCTGAAATATCAATTTGACTTGGCTGCCCAAACCCAAATCTACGAAATGAATTGGAAAGCATATCGAGATCAAAATAATGGGTAGATTTATAAAAATATACATCACAGGAATTTAACATAGCAGATGTCAAATTCATTCCACCGTGCCCCTGAGTTGACCAACAACCAAAAACTCTATCTCCAAACTGATAAGATCCTTCGCATATTTGTTCGACTTCCGGATCAAATTCTTGATTCTTTAATAAAGTTATGGCAGTAATCATTTTTACAATAGACCCTGGAGGATATAAGCCTTGGTTAAACCGGTTGATTAAAGGTTTATCAGGGTGTTTAAGGATACTTTGCCAATCTTGTTCTAACATAAGCCCGGTAAACAGATCTGGTTTAAAATCCGGTGCACTCACTGCTCCCAATATTTCACCTGTTTCAGGGATTCCCACCAGAATAACACCTCGGCTTCCTTCCATGAGATTTTCAAGTGTTTTTTGGATATTGATATCAAGGGTCGTTATAATATTTTGTCCAGGTTCCGGTTTTTTGGGCGGTAAATCTTCAACATAGCCCACTTCCCTGCCCAATGCATCCACTTCATAAAAATAGACACCTCGCTTCCCTTTTAAATAGGATTCATATTTTTTTTCCAATCCATTCCATCCAATCATGTCCCCTAATTCGTATTCACTTTTATCTTTAATGGTTGCCCGAATCGACTTATCCACTTCCTTGACATAACCCAAAATATGAGAAGCTCGAACTACCGATGGAAAATATCGTTCAGGAAACTGCTGATAATAGATCCCTTCAAGATTGAGTTTGTTTTCTTCTAGTTTCGAAATCTGATGGAATGTCAGGTCTTTTGCTAATCGAGTAGAAATAAATCTCCCACGGTAGTATTTTTTATAATTTCTTGATACTATTGTTGAATCCAATCCTATAGTTTTTGATATTAGTCCAAATTTTTCTCCTTTTTGTGAGAGTTCGCCGGGGATTGCAGTTAAAACATATGTCGGAAGATTATCTACCAGAATTTGCCCATTCCTATCAAGAATAAGACCACGTGGTGCGGTGGTTGTAATTTTCCTGATACGATTCGTATTTGCCTTTTTTCGATAACGATCATGACCAATAATCTGTATCTGGAAAAATCGAACCAAAAGAACAATTATAAGAAACCAAGTTATTCCAATAGCAATCAAATATTGACGGAAGGAAACAATATTTTCAGCCTTTAACATCAGTTGATTTTATGTAACGGATAAATCACTTGGAGGATGCCCGCAAAACTTAAAGTATAAATTGTTGTACCGAACCATTTTGCCCAAAATAGTTGCGGATTGATTATCCAAATATCCTGGTATTGAACCACACAAAAGATCAGAAATTGTAATATAAGAATTGCAACCCAGGATATTGAAAAATAAATCGGATTTATTCGTGAATAAGTACCCATGAGATACCCACCAAGATAACCAGTAATAGAATATATCAACGGTGATAGTCCGAAATATGAAGCTGTCCCCGAGAGATCAATTAATAGTCCTATCAAAAAACCTGAAATTGTTCCAATAGTTCGACCGTACTTAATAGACCAATACAATACTAGAATCACAAGGAAATCCGGTCTAATTGTCCCTATAGATAAAAAATCTGCAAGCAATAATTGAGCGAACCAAATTAATAAACCCGAGAAAATAAAATCAGTCCATTTCATATGAATCATCGATTATTACAAAAACAAATTGAAAAGCACTCAAATCATTGGGTGAATTGACATTGATAACTTTTTGAAAACTCCCTCGTTCATCATTGACAGCGACAACCTTACCAACGGGAAGACCTGACGGATATATATCACTGAATCCTGATGTGATTACCTCATCGCCAATATTAATCTCTACATTTTTTTGCACTTCCCTAATCTGACCTCCAGATTTTCCAAGCCATCTTAAAATGCCTGTTGCTCCACTAGGTAAAATTCTAACACTTAACCGGTAATTCACGTCTGTTATTAATTGAACAATAGAAGCAGTTTCTCCTGCCACAATAGTTTTGCCAACCACACCTTTTGGTGTAAGGACAGCCTGGTTTGGTTTAATACTATCCCTTTCACCAGCATCGATCACAATGGAAAGTAAATTAGATTGAACTCCCTTATTTATGACTCGCGCAGGTTTGAGAATCAATTTAGTCTGACGTTTAAAATCCAACATATCCAATAATTGGTCATTCTCTCTTTGAAGATTAAGCATTGATTCAACTTGAAGAGATAGGGCTAGATTTTTTTCCCTGAGAAGTTGGTTTTTTTCTTCTAGGAACATAAGGGATTTCACCCAGGTCATAGGTGAAGAGATGAATGCAACTGTCTCGATTGCTTTTCCTCGAATCACATGCATTCGGGGATCATCGTTATTTAGTAGGAGGAAGCTGGAAAAAACTAGAGCAAGGACAAAAAGAAGATGATCTTTATTACGAACAATAGCAAGATAGAGTCCTCGCATACACCTTTACAAAAGTACAGCTTCGTATTTTTTCAGGTTTTCCAAAACCATACCTGTTCCCCTAACTACGGAGAGCAACGGATCTTCAGAAACATTTACTGGAATATTTGTCCGTTCTCGTATAATTTGATCTATACCTTTCAATAAACTGCCACCTCCTGCAAGAATAATTCCCCTTTCAAGAATATCTGCTGCCAATTCGGGTGGTGTTTGTTCAAGGCACCGTTTTACCGCTTCAACTATTTGATTCACTGGATCTTTCAAAGCCTGGCGAATTTCATCCGATGATACTTCAATTGTTTTGGGAATACCAGAAACCAGATCACGTCCTTTCACTGCTATATCGGAAGAATTCATCTTCATGGCTGACCCAACAGATTTTTTAATCTTTTCACTCATACCGAGACCAATTTCGAGTTTATGCTCACTCCGAAACCATTGTAAAACTGCTTCATCCATTTCGTCTCCAGCAATTCGAATTGTTTCTTTAGTAACAACGCCATTTAATGAAATAACAGCAATCTCAGTCGTTCCGCCACCAATATCAACAATAATATTTCCCACAGGTTGACTTATATCCAATCCAATTCCGATGGCAGCAGCCACTGGTTCTTCTATCAAATAAACTTCTCTTGCATTGGCGCGTTCACCAGAATCTTTTACAGCACGGCGCTCCACTTCTGTCACGCCTGATGGAACGCAAATAACCATTCTCGGGCGAGCAAGACGGTTCAATTTGATCTTTCGAATAAACCCTTGGAGCATACCATCGGTCATTTTAAAATCAGCAATTACACCATCTTGCAGCGGGCGAATTGTTTCCAACTCACGGTGGGTTCTCCCTAGCATTGCCTTGGCTTCATCCCCTACTGCGACAATGGTATCAGTATGAACGTTACGTGTAACAATCGATGGCTCGTTCACTACAATACCGCGACCTTTTAGCCAGATTAAGGTATTTGCGGTACCCAGATCAATAGCAACATCACCGGAAATCCAGTTGATTAAATTTGGGAATCTAATGGTTGTCATAGCGTGCAATTTCTAATAGAAGAATCAAAACAGAACGTCTAATTTACAGTGAAAATCTCGTCGAGATAAATGGACAATTATACTATTTACTCTCCCGTGCCTTTTGCATTCCATTTTTACTAAGGGCATCAGCGCGAGTATTTTTTTCACGTCTTACATGGGTTACGGACCAATGATCCATTTGATTTAGTTCAAACATAACACTTGAATGCAATTGCTTCATCCGGTCGTTTTTTACTTTATACTTACCATTTATTTGGTTGACAATTAATTCACTATCCGAATATATATAAAGATTTGTTATATTTAATTCCAGTGATACATGAACTCCTTTAATCATGGCCATATATTCGGCCTCATTATTAGTTTTATCGATTAAAGGCTCTGAAAATGACATAATTTCCTGGCCATTTATGGAAATGACTCCACCAATACCAGCAGTTTTAGTATGTAAGTCAGCTGCACCATCCACATAAAGATTCGCTACCCCATTATGTTTTTCTGGTGTCTTGATCAATTTGAACAATACTTGTTTATGAGATTCATCCAAATCTCTGGACTGAATTGCTGCCTGAATTGCCAGATTTTCATCTTTCGTAAATGATTTCATTTTAGGATTGGATATAGGGATTTGAGCCATATTGGATGGGACATTCTTCCCAGTAATAGCACCAGTTACATAATATAGATTTTT
>JABHKE010000109.1 GCA_018692355.1 Fidelibacterota bacterium | reverse complement strand
TAGACAATACTTGGATATGTCATTGCTTGAAAAAAGAAAAGAAACCAAAATCGTAAATCAGCCTGCTGTAAAAATAAAAATCGCAGGCGGAAAAACTGTGACCTTTTGATTCATTTTACAGAACTTTTTGGACTTGACCACTTATTTTATTGCAATCTATTATCTACATGATGAGTAACGGGTTAAATCCAGCAAATAGGATTCAATGTTTTGTATCTTTTACATTACTGTATTCTATTTTATCATAAGTAATTGGACATAAATCCCTTAACGGATCATTAAAATTCTTAGTTAATTCTTTTTAAATTTCATTTGTGAAAATTCTAATATATACTTTATTTCCCTTCTTAATTTTTGTTGGATGCGATGAACCGGAAGAAAAGGAGAATGAAAAACCCGTTCATTACTTTTCAAAAGTTTTTGGCGAATTTGATGCTGAAATGGGGTACAGCATCCATGAAACCCAAGATGGTGGATTCATTATTTCAGGAGCAACATCATCTTATTGGGCCACCGATTCGTTGCCAAAAATCGCAATGCCTCAACATGGAGTCACAAATGCAATAGTAGTAAAAATTGATTCTATTGGAGAGCAGGAATGGGTAAAAACATTTGGCGGTGAATTATTTGAATCGGCCTTTAATGCAAAAGAAACCAGTGATGGCGGGTATTTTTTTGCCGGGTACACCAATTCTTTCGGAAAGGGGCTTTATGATTTTTGGTTGGTGAAGCTGAATGAAGGAGGACAACAAACATGGGAAAAAACCTATGGGACAGCAAAAGCCAATGTGGGGTTGTATGGGGACATTACATCTGATGGTGGATTTATTTTAACGGGATACACTATTCCCGCCGAAAAAACGGATAAGGATGTTTGGTTATTAAAAACAAATTCAAATGGGGATTCATTATGGTCTGTAACCTTTGATGATAGTATGAATCAATCGGCGAATTATCTACAAGAAACAAATGATGGCGGTTTTATTTTAGTGGGAGAAACCCGAGGTCAAAATACCAATCTAGATATTCTTATAATTAAAACTGATGCTGATGGGATTATGCTTTGGACAAATACACTTATTGAATCAAATAGCGACCAGGCTTTTTCAATAAAGGAAACAGGTGATGGGTATATTTTAATTGGTACAACCACATCATTAGGAATGGGCGACAAAGATATTTGGCTTAATAAATTGGATGAGTCTGGCAACGTTGTCTGGCAAAAAACCTATGGTGGCGAAGCGCTTGAATATGGTTTTGATGTTGTTCCCGTTTCTGATGGGTATGTTTTTACAGGATCAACATCATCCTATGGAACTATGTTTTATGATCTTTGGGTGATTAAGGTTGATTTAAATGGAGAGGATGTCTG
Organism: Fidelibacterota bacterium; assembly: GCA_018692355.1. Taxonomy (GTDB): domain Bacteria; phylum Fidelibacterota; class Marinisomatia; order Marinisomatales; family UBA1611. The sequence goes on along the minus strand of JABHKE010000109.1, from coordinate 9,937 downwards.
GAACCAGATTTATGGCGGGACGATGATTGACATTGGACGATCAATTATAAAAAACGCATCTGGCGGATTTACAATTTTGGGTCAAACATCGTCCTATGGCGCAGGCGAATATGATTTCTGGATCATTAAGACGGATAAAAACGGGATTATACCATCTAATGAACCATAAACATATTTATTAGAAATTTTATAAGGAAATAATTATGAAACAATTAACAATGTATGCACTGGTACTTGTTTTGGCAATCTTTACTGGATGTGAACATGAAAAAGAGCATGATCATGACGACCACCCTCACGATGATGGGGCGACATTGACTTTAGATAATTGTGAATCATCTTTCGGCTTAGGAGTAGATCCATTTTATTCAACTTATTTTTCTTGTGTGGATGTAGTCGCATCAGGGAATAATACAGTAATCACATCTAATAATCTTCCACCCTATGAATCATGGTATTACGGCACGACGGATGAGAATTATATTGAGTTTGTAAGTCAGGGTGCGGGGTATTATCTAAATCCCAATACAATCTCATCTCAGGACCTAACTATCTCAATCGTAGATAATCCGATTACAAAAGGATTAACCATTAATGATGCATTGGTAGATGGTATCGTCGGAACGAACTCAGATGAATATGGCATGGGGGCTGTAGGCGTAGCGCTGAATGGTGTTGCTATATTTAATCCCCTCGCAGCACCTGGAGATGATATTGAAGATGAAAAATTTTCCTTCGATTATTTTAGTGGCCATCCAACCAATACGGGGTATTATCATTACCACTCATCTACAAAAGGTCCATTAGAAGTTTTGTCTCATAAAGGGTTAATCCAAACGCCTACAGTAGGTTCTGGAGAAATTGAATTATATGGTATGATGTGTGACGGAACTTTGATCTTGGGCTGTACTGAGCTCGATGGATCTGCGCCTCCTAACAGTGATTTTGATGCCCAGAATGGTCACGTACATGATATTACGGATGGCACTAGTGTTTTCTTCTCAAATAGATATCATACACATATTTGCACTGATACATACACTGGCCACAAATTTACCCCAGAGATTCAATATTATGAGGGATGTAACTAACTACAGCTATTGAAAAACGTAAAATAAAAAAAGGGCTTCAATTTTGAAACCCTTTTTATTTAGAATTTTTTAGATTCCCTAACTTTACCTTCTTTCGAGCAAGTATGCTTAAAGTGTGATTCCTCACATTCTTTAGAGCATGAAAAATAAGATTCTTCCATATTTTTCACACCTTTCTTATTATAATAAGTCCATTTTCCTGCCTGAAGTCCATTCTCATAACTCCCTTCATATTTCTTTTCCCCATTTGCATGATACCCAACCCATTTACCATGTTCTCGTCCATGCTCATAAGAACCTGAAAACCACTTATTGCCATCGTCATCCCAAGCGTCCCATTTACCAGTTTGAAACCCGTTTTTTATTTCCCCCGCCTCTTTCTTTTTTCCATTGCGGTGCAGGCTGTAGGCGGGACCGTTGTAAACTTTTTGATTAAAATAGAAAAATGAATGGAAGTTATCATTGGTAATATATTGTCCGGCCCTTTCATATAATACTGCATCCATGTCAACAGGATCGCTGGAACATCCGGCAATTAATAGTAATACAAAAGGAATTAATTTTTTCATTTAAGACTCCAATTTTGTTATTGAATCTAACAAAACCACCATTTATAAACAAAAAGCATCAGGCAGTATCGTTGTACACGTCGTAGAAGAAGATTAACTTGTTTTTTGTCCAAACACTTTTATAACGATGACCTGCGAACCAATCCCAAGCAAGAGCAAAGCCCACCACGGGAAGCCAAATCCGGCAGGCAATGTTCCCAGTAGTAATGCCGCTAATCCAGCAGAAACGGCATAGGGCATTTGTGTTCTAACATGATCCATAAGCTCGCATCCTGATGCCATAGATGTTAAAATAGTAGTGTCAGAAATAGGTGAACAATGATCTGCCCATACAGAACCGGTTAACACACAGGCAATTGTAGAATACATAATATGCATATTTTCAGGTGTTGCCCCACCATCATTTTTCATTACAGCCCAAGTTAATGGTATCACTAATGGCATGAGAATAGCCATAACCCCCCAACTGGACCCAGACCCAAATGCTATCGCTGCAGCTATAATAAATACAACTGCAGGCAAAATAGACATGGGAATTGTATCACCCAATGTTGAAACAATATAATCCGCCGTATGGAGATCTTTTGAAATATCTGCAAGCGCCCAGGCAAGCAATAAAACCAAGAGACCCATGAGCATGAACTTTAATCCGCTGAACCAGGCATCTAGCGTTTCATTCACATTTAAAATGCCCTGTCCAATGGACAACCCGGCAGCGACCAATGCACTTAATAAAGTAGAGTGCATTAGAGCGCCAAACGTATCAGAACTGCCAATAATATCTTTTATTGTATCCCCATCACCTGATGTGAAAATGAAATAGAACATAGAAAGCACCAATACAGCAATTGGAATAACGGCATTTCGTGCTCTTAGGTTGATATTTTGTTTTACAAAAAGTTCATCAGAATCTGCACCGGCATCTGGTTCCAGTTCTTCCATATTCGGGGTGTATTTTATTCCCGCCCTTGCTCTTTCTTCTGCCTGAACCATAGGACCAAAATCTTTACCAGATATTACAACGAGCCCGACCAGAATAATGGCCAAAAAAGGATAAAAACTATAGGGAATTGAATGAATAAAAAGCATATACGCTGATTCGTTTAATCCATCCAGTCCAGATAACGCATCTGCAATAATCCCAACTTGAAATCCGATCCATGTGGTAATAATAGCTATTGTAGCAACAGGCGCAGATGTTGAATCAACGAGATAAGCCAATTTTTGTCGGGATATTTTTAGTTTATCGCAGAGAAGCCTTGAAGTATTTCCTACAATTAATGTGTTTGAATAATCATCAAAGAAAATAATTATTCCAAATAGCCAAATCGCAATTTGACCTTTTTTAGGCGTGTCTGCTTTTTTGATCAGCTGCTGAATAATGCCATGCATGCCCCCATTTCGGTATATGATACCCACCATGCCACCCAGCATTAATGTAAACAATATCAATATTGCATGATCCCGATCTATCATCGTATTTAATGTGTAATGGTAGAAAGAGTCTAGAAGAGCAGGAACTAGTTTAATGATGCTGAAACCACTTAATGACCAAACGCCAAACCAAATAGCCGCAAACAGCGATGGGATAACCGATCGTGATATAAATGCCAGGATGATAGCAATCAAAGGAGGAAGAATCGAGACCCACCCGGGAATAACTTTTCGGTTAAATTGGTGTACTGATTGTTCACTTTGCACCAGCTGGATAGAGACATCCCCACTTTCAGAAAGGGAAATTTGATTAAAGTGTGCTGATTTATTTGTTATACTGCTGGGAGAGACTGTGCGATCATTTACGAGGAGAGAGACACCATCTTTTTCTAAAAAATTACCAGAGTAAACAATATTGAATTCAATATTTTTAAGTACCACTCTCGGAGCGTCAACGGTAATATTCTGTCCGAAAAGAAACAATGACATGAAAATGCCAATGATAGTCTTATATGCAAATATCTTCATTAAATAGCCCATATGTTAATGAAAATATCGACAACTTTTTAATTAATTTTTCTTATGAACATTAACGAAAAAAGTTGATTTATCTTTTTGAATGTTTTTTGTCATGCATCGAATAAGATAATTTTTAATTAAGGAAGGCATTTTATGACTGATTATAATTCACTTGATGATGTAACAAAGGAAGACCTTAGGAGACAAATCAATGATTGTGCTGAATCATTAGGAGGGAAAAATTATTTTCTTCAGCTACTTGAGGCAATTCGAGGAGAGCATCATCATCCATTAATGGCAAATGATTTATCATTTCGTTTTAAACATGGCATAGTAAAATGGAAAAAAGTTATTTTTAAAGATAAAGTTCAGTTATTAATAAAATTACTTAAAAATAATGAAATCAACGGAAACCTTATGCCCAAAAAGGGAGATAAGAACTTTAAAACTATTATGAACCTTTTACGAACTCTTGGTCCGATGAAATTTAAAATTCAGCCCAAAAACAGCAATGATGGAGATGGCTATATTTTGCATCCATTTGACATAATTGATGAAAACATTTCCCAAATAAATTTTATGTTTGAGGTTGTGTTTTTTTTACCTCTCTACATCGTGAAAAAAATACTTATTGGTCCAACAAAAAAGAAAACCAGTACTCGCTGATTATATCAAATGATGAACAGTAATCAAATTATAATTTAACCCATTCCTACATTTGTGTATTTTTTTGTTTGTGGGATGATGGGTAAATTTGGATAGAAAACAACCCAAAAAATATGATTGGGGCAGGAATTGCTACAGGTGCTGTATTCGGTGTAAGTATTGCTAATACCTGGCAAGGTTTATTATTGTCCCAATGAGTGTCTCAAATAGGTGATATAAAGAAATGAAAATATTAATTGCGGATAAATTATCTCCCAAGGCGATTACGACTCTGAATAAAATAGGCGCCGAAATAACATCTAACCCAGATCTGAAAGCAGAAGAGTTGAGCGATGCTATAGGCAGTGCTAATGTTCTCATTGTGCGGTCAACCAAAGTGTACGCAGAGACTATTGAAGCTGGAAAGAGTTTAGAGCTTATCATTCGGGCTGGCGCCGGGGTGAATAACATCGACTTGGAAAAAGCCAGTAGTAGTGGCGTATATGTTGCCAATTGCCCGGGAAAGAATTCTGATGCCGTTGCGGAACTGGCTCTTGGTCATATTATTGCCTGTGACCGTCGGATTGTTGATGCCAGCTTAGATTTACGAAGTGGAAATTGGAAAAAGAAAGCCTACCAAAACGCTGCCGGTTTGAAGGGGCGCACCCTGGGTATTATTGGCTTGGGCTCTATCGGTAGCGCACTAGCAAAACTCGCCAAGGGACTAGACATGAATGTGATTGCTTGGTCCCGAAACTTAACACCCGATAAGGCAGATGCGCTCGACTTGGTTTATTGTAAATCTATCGCTGAAGTTGCAGCTAATGCCGATGCTGTTAGTGTTCACCTAGCTGTGACGCCGGACACAAAACACCTGTTGAATACAAAATTTTTCAACAAAATGAAAGACGGGGCAATCTTTGTAAATACATCACGTGGTGAAATTGTTGATACCGCAGCGTTACGTAAAGCAATTGATGAGAAAGCGCTACGTGTTGGTTTGGATGTATTTGAGAATGAGCCTGGCTCTGGTGTCGCTGAATTTGATCAAACTGATCTGGCTGACTTGATTACCTGCACGCCGCATATTGCCGCATCTACCAACCAGGCATCTGAAGCCATTGCGGATGAAGTAGTTCGGATTGTTGACTCCCTGATCAAAACAGGAAAACCTATCAACGCTGTTAACTCCCGAGATAAAACCGAAGATGGCACAATTTTGATGATTCGTCATTATAACCGCGTTGGTGTACTTGCTTCTGTGTTAGATGCGTTGCGCGAAGCAGAAATAAATATTGAAGATATGGAAAACAATATTTTTAACGGAAGCGCCGCAGCTATTGCTAGCCTGAAACTGGATAAAACGCCGTCAGCGGATGTCATCAGCGAGATTAGTTCTAACGAATCCATAATTCAGGTCAGCATCAAGTAATGCCTAATTATAGCCTTATCGTATATAAATTGATAGATCGTAAAAATGAAAAAACCAAAGAAAAAGTTGGGATTCCACCGGATTGGCCTGATAATTAATTAAGTATAAATCAAACGATAAAGGATAAATATGAAAATATATGTTATTATTATAGCAGCTTTGCTACTTAAACCGCTTAACGCTCAGGATATGTATACTCTTGAGACCTGTCAGACCGACATTGCTACCGATGTTCCGCAGTTCTTTCAGGACTATTTCCAGTGTGTGAAAGCTAGAATGTCATCTAGTGGAAACTATGTTAATCTCTATTTTAGTTCCCTCCCACCGTATGAGTCCTGGTATTATGACGCGATGAATGCCACTTCTTCAAGTAATCCAAATTGGATACCATTTGAATCTTTTGGCGCAGGTTCTTATCAAAACCCGAATGTCATTTCAGAGCTAGATATTGTAATCTCTATTCCGGTTAATCCAACTCCGCGCACAGGTGTCACTATTGATGCGGAAGCGGTTGATGGTGAAGTGGGCACATCAGATTATGAGTATCCGATGAGTTATATAGGGTGCGCACTAAATGGTGCCACAATGTATAATCCTTGTGCCGCTCCTGGAGATGTAATTGAAGATGAGGCATTATCTTTTGATCTCTACAGTGGTCACCCAGGTGGAGGCGCATATCACTATCATACAACATCGCCTGGACCCCTAGAAGTTCTAAAATATAAAATGCCAGACGTTGTTACAAATACAACCCCTGGAAGTGCCGAGTTAGAAATCTTTGGAATTAACTGCGATGGTGTTGTGGTAATGGGATGCACCGAGCTTGATGGATCAGCAGTTGATCCATCAGAATGGGACGCACAGAATGGACACGTAGAAGATATGGTTGGGGCGGATGGAACGGTCTACTTTGAAAACCGTTATCATACGCACATCTGCTACACCGATATATCGGATGATGCTGCTGATAATAATGGCTACCCTGACCATGAGTTCACTCCTGAGATATCTTACTATGAAACGCCTGGATATGCCGGCCTTGGCAACCAGAATGGCCAAATGACAACTTATGATCGTTGTATGGGATTGGACGCGCCGGTTGAACCTGATAATGAATGGGTTGCCCTGGATGATGATGTATTAATACCGGGCGAGTTTGCACTCTATAATAATTATCCAAATCCGTTCAACCCAACGACGGTTCTAGACTATGATATTCCTGAAAATAGTTTTGTCAACATTACTGTTTATGATATGATGGGTAGAAGGGTTAAGACTCTGGTAAATGCTAATCAGTCAGCTGGCTTTAAATCGGTAGTGTGGGATGCCACAAATTTTGTGGGTCAGCCTGTTGCTACGGGTTTATACATGTATACGATTGTTGCAGGAGATTTTAGGCAGACAAAAAAGATGGCCTTCATAAAATAGAAGAATAATTAAAAAAAGGCAGTTTAACTTGCCTTTTTTTAATTTTATTACCAAAAGGAAATAATATGAAAGTGTATAATAAAATGTTTGTTAGATCCTGCTTAAGCATCTTGATGTTGGTCTATCCCATAAGCATAATGGGGGCTGATGTTTACGGACCAAAACCCTTTAACCAAATTGCAGAATCAAATCTTACTGAAACATGGTCGCCAAGTTTTGTCAGTTCCATTCAGAATCGCGAGCACGTGCTCCTTGTTGATATAACTGAGACGTACTGCCTGACCGTGTCATCAGACCTATCATCGTTAGGGGTTGGTGATGTTTCTGCTCTGACCGGTGGAACGGGCACATATGGGAACGCTATGCGCAGCATGTTCCAGATCTTAGATTTAAATACCGCGGTTCTTGCCACCGAAAGTATGACAGGTACATACACGATACACCCCTGGCTCGCATCCTATCACGCAATAGATGCAGATGCTGATATCGCATCAGTGAGTGCAAACTCTATTATTATCAGGGATAAGAATAGTTTTTATATGGCTGAGCAGAGCACGATCGCTTTCATAGTGTTCACGCTGGCGGGCACGGCTTCATCCACAACGGTTCAGGCTACGAGCCGGTATTTTTATAATACAGGTTCATCTGATTATGAGCAGGATCAAAGCTGGTCGTCAGATCACTGGCTTAAGATGGATGCTAATTCTGTTAGCCTTACTTCAAATGCATCTGAAGCTACAGCGTTCATTCTTGCGGATGCGAATGACCTGATAGATGTGTCAGTGCCAGAAGGGTCGGACCTTAATCCTGCTGCTACAGAGTGGCAGACCAATTCCTTTGCCGCATATCCAGATAACGTCTGGGATTATGATGATAGCGAATTAAACTCTGATCTGTTTCTGCAGCGGGTTGATGATTACTATGAAACGCAGTTTGGTGATAGCGAAGAAGCGTCTGCGGCTGCTTCTGATGCGCTTGATGCTATAGAGACGTCCCTGACGAATCAGAGCGCAACACTAAGATATTCCAAGGATGTGTACATCACATTCAGAGAGTCACTGCTTAGCTATGAGTTCGGTGCGGTAGATATGTATAATTCTGTTTTGGGTGAGACGACAGTAGAAAACGTTTATTTTACCAATGCAGCAGATGATGGTGGTGTCTACCACCCATTCATGGTCATCGCTACCCACAATGCTCCTTCAGGGCCGCAATTTTTGATCGATGTTGCCAGACCTCCAGGAGATAATTGTTGTGAAGGAGGGTATGCTGAACAGAATGTTACGCGTAACGCTGTTTTGGAAGTTAAATTAGTCAAGATTCCGCTTACAGATTATGGCCTTGTTTCTACGTTCACAGATAATGATCTCTCATCGTACGGGACTCTTGCAGAGGATGAGGGCCTGACTGAGGAAGATTGGACCATTGACAACTATACAAGCATCTCTTCTACAGGCATTGCTGTGGATGGTGTTATGATCTACCCCGCAAGTAACAATGTTCTTGTTTATGCAACATTTGCAGCAGAAGTAACAGAGTCAGGTATCCATGTCGGGCGGGGCATGGGCTTTCACTACCATGCAGATGGTCACAGTTTCAATGGTAATGGGATTAATCTGTATAATTTGAGTGACTACGATGGGCACACGCACCCCCCAATCATAGGTTTTGTTTTTGATGGTATTGCGCTTTTTGGAAAGTACGAGTCTACATATGTTATGGAAGGTGATGGCGATGTACTTGATGATTATAATGGGCACACTCATGATGACTATGGTTATCACTACCACGCGTTTTCAACCGAAGTCACTCAAACCGACGGGCCAGATGAATACACCTATGATCAGCAATTTTTGCAGCGGGGTGCTTTCAAGGGCCTGGTGAACGATATTCCAGGGTTATTTCAGGTATCAACGAGCCAGTTAATGGAAGATGATTATAAAAGATACGTAGGAGGGGAAGGAACAGTGGTTGTGGGAACGGATAATACTGCCAGCAATCAGATACCTGAATTCATTAGTATATCCCAGAACTATCCTAATCCATTCAATCCAGTCACAACCTTCCGCTACAATTTACCAGAAGATGCAATGGTCAATATCGCTATTTACGATATGATGGGCAGGATTGTAAATAATCTGGTTAGCAGTAAGCAGAATGCTGGCTATAAATCAATTCAGTGGAACGCTACCAACAATGCAGGTCAGCCAGTCAGTGCGGGGTTGTACTTATATACAATACAAGCAGGTGAATTCAAGCAGACTAAAAAGATGGTATTGTTGAAATAGATTAGTTCATTAATAACACAAAAATCCTCACATTTGTGGGGCTTTTTTATTTGTAAAGTCAGGTCGGCACCATAGCCTAATCGGAGTGTTCCTGAGTTTAATCGGGGTTTGTATTTGTGGAGTTCTGAGCTTTTCACTTTCCGGAGAAAAAGACTTAATGCCTGTTTTTATTACTAAACTGACTTTCACGCATGCTGCTCATTTAGGCTCAGTAGATACAATTGTTGGTCCGTCAAAAACCACGAGTCATGTTGAGAATACTATGGAGGAACGATCCGCCCTAGGTCTTCCCGAAAATATGATACGCTGGTCAGTTGGAATTGAGAATATTAATGATATTAAAATAAATTTTCTCCAAGCCTTAGAATCATTATAATAATCAATAATAATTTTGGGTCATGACTAGAACGCATAAGACAAAAGGCTGTAAGTTCTTATATGACAATGAGAAACAAGTATGTTAGGCGTTCCCATATTTCTGAGAAGAAATTTAGACGGTTGGTTAAGCTGTTTACTTTGGATCTTGACGCC
>JABHKE010000187.1 GCA_018692355.1 Fidelibacterota bacterium | reverse complement strand
TCTTTTAAAAAACATACCGGCGTGAAATTGAAACAATTCAATGAAGATTGGCGCAGGCATATGAATACATTTTTCTTTGGCCAGCGTGCCCAAAAAGAACGGGTAGAAGATGTAGGTAGAGTACACAAACTACCTTTGAAAAGAATGGCAGCGTTTGATTATTTCAATGATTCACTGCGAGTGGCTATGGTTGGGCAACTTTCAAAAGGTCAGGGAGATCTATCCTTAGTGGTGGCCACACGAGACACTGCCAAAGAAAATAAAGAATGGAAAAAGAGAGTTGAAAAAGCAGAAAAAAAAGGTGAGACACCAAAAAAAGTAAAACCCAAATGGAAAAAAAAAGAATATGACCATGGCATATTTGGTGAATTGATACAAAACCTAGATGTTGCCCCAGATGGACAATCCATCATATATCCTAAATACAGATTTGGTCAACACCAATCTCTCCAGTTTGGAATTTGGAAATTAGATATTGAATCTAAGAAAAAAACATTGCTTACCCCACACATGCGGGCGAATTATCCCCAATACTCCCCTGATGGCAGCAAGATAGTTTTTGTCGCCCACGAGAACTCAACAACCCAACTTTATACCATGAATGCGGACGGTAGTGATATTAAACCCTTAACAATGAATCAAGGAGATACCCAGATTATTACACCCATGTGGCGCCCAGATGGGCAGGCCATTGCCTTTGCTCAGTCGGATCCTGATGGATTGATGGATCTTCATATTATGGATCTTGAAACAGGACGTGTCAGCCAGATTACGGATAGCCATGAAGGAGATTATGCTCCGATTTGGCACCCTGATGGAAAAAAAATATCTTATACAGGTCTTTATGATTATACACCTAATCTATACACTCATGATCTTGAAACGGGTGAAACAATCCAAAATACAGACATTGGAGATGTTGTCATTGGTGCAGGCTGGAACCATGAAACTTCAAGCATCACCGCCCTGACCTTGAGAACAACAGACTCTTCTCGTGTGGTGGATATTGATCCTTCCCGGTTAGCCGACAAAAGGGAAGTGAAAATGAATCCTGCATTTTCTTCATGGCGAACAAAGGCACCGGATCATCCTATGGAGAATATTAATTCTAAATTAGATGTTAAAATTCACAGTGAAACACCCTATAAATTTTATAAACATATATCCCATGTGGGGTCAGTGGTATTACCAGACGTCCAAAGTCTATTTTTAGAAACAGCATTTACAGATGGCATGGGCCGGCATGTGTTAGGCGGACTATTGATTACGGACTATGATTCCTTATTTGGAACTTTAATCCAATATAATAATAATACGGGGTTCCCTTTCGGCGGATCTTGGGGAGTGAATTATTACAAAGATTTGTTTTTTACATTTCAGTTCTACAACCGGGATCAGGTCCCTCTCCTTGAATTATTTAATGGAACAACCCTTTGGTGGATGATGCCCTACAACTTTGGTAATTCCAGAGCGGCAAATCATTCCATCGGTATTGCATTGGGGCTAATGGATCGACAGGCATTCGATCAGACGGGAGAACCATTCGAAGATTCTTCAGATGTATTTAACACACCTGAAAGTGGAAAGGAAGGGATGCTATCACTGAATTACATATTCAAAAATCAACGAATTCACAGGCGGAATATGTTTGCCCCGAACCAGGGCTATGGATTTAGTGTGAATCATGATATGGTAACGTCAACCATTGGGGGCGATTTGGATTATAATAAGACAGAAATAGATTTATTCACCCATCTAAAAGCAGGCCCCTTATCTATCTATGCTCGCGGTCGTTATGAAAAATTATCTGGCAAACCACTTGCACAAGATACATTGGGAATTTTTGATATCCCTAATTATTACATTGCAGGAAGTTTTGTCCCAGGACGTGAATATATGAGCCCTCGTGGTTTTTCCGGAGCAAGATATGGAGATCAGGCATTTATGGGGACGGTTGAATTACGAGCCCCTGCAGCACCATTTCAATTTGTTGAAATATTAAAGATAATTCAATTGGGTAATCCAACAGTTGCGCTTATTTCAGATTTTGGAAATGCCTGGAAAAGTGACGAAGAAAAGGAAGACTTGATTATGACAACTGGTTTAGAATTCCGGCTTGCATTATCCTTGGCAAAATCGCCTTTGTTTATTTTTAGTTATGGCTGGGCACAAGAGAATAATAAATGGTCCGATGGCTCACCTGATCCCTATTTCCAAATGACGCTCATTAGTCCGTTTTAGGTATGAAAAATACAATTATTTGGTTTGAGATTAATGTAGCTGACTTGGACCAAGCCAAAAAATTCTATGACCACGTTTTACAAACGAATATCCGCAAAGAAGAGATGGAAGGATCCCCTCCTATGGGTATTATCCCTGATGAAGGTGTGAATGGTGCTTTAGTAGAAGATGAAGAATACGAAGCGCCGGAACATAGTGGCGTCATGCTTTATTTTGATGGGAGTTCCGGAATTAATCCTTACTTGGAACGTGTAGAAGAAGCCGGGGGAGAAGTGGTTGTTCCCAGATCGTTCGTGAATGATTCTGTTGGACACTGGGCAGCGTTCGCAGATTTGGATGGTAATCTGCTGGCTTTTTACGAACCACCCCAATAAAATGTAATTAAGACTTAAATATTCACGTTTAATTTTTAAAACCAATAACGTCTCAAAGAAACTGAAAAGATTAATCCTTCAGCATCTATAGTAGGTGCATCACCGTCCCAAACTGCATCTTCTTGCCTTGTTTTATCATTTCCATTATCATCTTTTTCACCAGTTTTCACTGAATAAGTCCAAGCCTGGTTATTAGTTATAAGAATATTTTTCATTGATAAAACAAGATCCCAGTGTTTTCCAACTTGAACACCCAAATTCAATCCAACTGCCGGCATCACTAATCCGCTTTTAACAGAGTGGGAAGAGTCATCTTGTGTAAACGCGAAACAAACAGGGAGATCAAGAGACGTGGAAACAGTTGAGCCAAATCCCGAGAATAAATTGAAATCCAATGAACCACCCATCCCCAAATAACTATCCATATTCTCTCTGGAATCCTGTATAAAACCAAAATGGCCATTCAGACTCCCAGATAAAAGCCCGAAAGGATTGATCAAGAATTTCCCTGTTAAATCATAATGAGGCAAGGGGCCATAAGACAAACTGAAATCCGCAATATATGGGTTTGTCAACATTTCATACGCTTTATGTCCTTCTTTCACCTTTCGCCATTTTCTTATAATTTTAGCTTTACTTGCGTCAGGGCCCACCTCTGTAATACGAGCTAGCCCCCGGGTTTTTCCCGGTAAACTAATGGTTCTCCCTTTATAAGTTTTTTGTTTATCTCTAGAAGCAATCTCAAAAAAGGCTCCTTTTTCAAGCCCAAGGTTTTCACCAGACAAAATAGAAATGATTTTACCATCTACTTCCATGACTTCGCTGGTAATCATGTAAAGTTCTTTCAATTTATTCCGAACTTGGAAGGTGATATTAGATAACGCTTTTTCCAGAGAAGCATCCCGGTTGCCGCCGGTGTGACTTGCTTCCAATTTAAAGGATTGTTCTGAAATCCCCGTTTCCACATTCACCAATCGCACATTCGCATTGATAACTGTATGAATATT